>DEHT01000025.1:24669-25935 GCA_002352045.1 Chitinophagaceae bacterium UBA2793
TGGGATATTTACAGCTTATTTCCTGAAGAACATTTTAAGGAAAAATATATGTTGTATGTAATCCAAAAGTAAATACTACCACTTTGTAGTATTTGCCGGCATTTTATTTTATCAAACCTTTGCTTATGAATATTAAAGTAGGAATTGTAGAAGATAATAGCGACATACGCCAGGCATTGGAACAAATTATCCAAATGTCGAGCGGTATGGAATTAGTATGCAGTTGCGAAAATGGTGAAGATGCGTTGGTTAAATTACCCATTTACGAACCCAAAATTGTGTTGATGGATATTAACCTTGGGGGCATAAACGGCATTG
Source organism: Chitinophagaceae bacterium UBA2793 (assembly GCA_002352045.1). Lineage (GTDB taxonomy): Bacteria > Bacteroidota > Bacteroidia > Chitinophagales > Chitinophagaceae > Ferruginibacter. The sequence goes on from DEHT01000025.1 coordinate 24,988, forward strand.
AGGTGGTACGGCAAATAAAACCACAGTTTGAAGACATGCTTTTTATGATGTGTACGGTTTACGAAGAAGATGAAAAAATTTTTGAAGCCTTAAAAGCCGGAGCCAGTGGTTACATAATTAAAAAAACAACCCCATCAAAATTATTAGAAGCAATAAAAGAATTAAGCGAAGGTGGCGCACCCATGAGCAGCCTAATTGCACGAAAAGTAGTTACGGCCTTTCAACCTAAGCCGGTTGCAGCAGATGGATTGGGCGAATTATTAACTAAGCGTGAATTTGAAATATTAGAAATGCTTGCCAGTGGACTTGTTTATAAAGAAATAGCCGACAAACTTACCATAAGTGCCGAAACTGTTCGCAAACATGTTTACAATGTTTATGGCAAACTACATGTAGGCAACCGAATTGAAGCAGTTAATAAATATTTCGGGAGATAACAACCCTTCTTTTCTACTTTACTTTTTAAGCCGTTCACTATTTTTAAAGCCCCTGATTTTTTAGGGGCTTTAATTTTATCTAATGTTTGCAGGTTTTAATTTATCACTTATGAATTTCGCTGGTAAAATGAAATTCAATATCGGGGTTATTGTTTCTTTCGGTATTTAAGAACCATTCGCTTTGAGCCAGGTAAACCAGGTGTCCATCTTTATCTTCGGCAATATTAGCTTGCTTGTACTTTGCAAAATCTTCTAGTTTTTTGGGGTCGTTGCTTGTAATCCAGCAGGCTTTATAAAACGGTAGGCTGTTCATTTGTACCGAAGCGCCATACTCGTGCAGTAAACGATATTGTATTACTTCAAACTGAAGCTCACCTACACAGCCTATTATTTTTTTATTGCCGCCAAACTGTGTAAACAACTGTGCCACTCCTTCATCGGTTAGTTGTAACAATCCTTTTTCAAGCTGCTTTGTTTTCATAGGGTCTTTATTTACCACTTCTTTAAACAA
>DEHT01000095.1:0-4293 GCA_002352045.1 Chitinophagaceae bacterium UBA2793
TGTGGCCGATTGAAATGCTGCCTCAACTACGAGTTGGATACTTATATGGATGCGCTGCAATTTTTTCCCAACGATGCCGATATGTTGGAAACTGCCAGGGGCCGTGCATTTTTAATAAAAAAAGATATTTTCAAAAACCTAATGTGGTACAGCATGGCCGATAGCAACAAACACTATCCGCTTACCATTGATATGGTTAAAAAAATAAAACAACAAAACAGGGAAGGCATTCGCCCCGAAGAATTAGAAACGGCAGAAGTAGTAACCCGCCAGCCTAAAGAGGTGGAACCCGAATATGCCGACCTGGTAGGACAAATTAGCCTGAAAAGCCTGGAACGCAACAGTCGCAAGCGAAGAGATAAAGAACGTGGTCAACAGCAACAACAAAGACCGCAGCAAAGAGTTGCCGGTAATCAACCCAACAGCCGCAATCCGCAGCAACGTGGGCCACAGCAAAACCAACAGCAACAAAGACCACAACGCCAACCCGGCAACGGCAATCCACAGCAGCAGGGTGGTCAGCAGCGTCAGCAACGTTCGCAAGGAGGCAACCGACCCAACCGTGGGCCACAACAAAATCAAAGCCCTGGGCCAAGGCCACAGGGCGGAGGGCCAAAGCAAGAAGGGTAAGTTATATTAAGGGTGACCAGCCTTTTAATAAGGTCGACCACCTTTTGAAGGTGGTCGACCTTTGTACAATTATTTGTAAAGCGCAGGGTTTAAACTTGGCGCTTTTTTAATTTCATTTGAAAATTTTTGATTTTTTGATTTCGAAATATTCATCTCTTGAACCTTAGAATCTTTAACCTACTACAATTTTAACTTTCTGCTCTCTATTAAAAAATGTATTTATCAGTTTTAATCTTTACCTTAACAAAATAATAATCCCCGTTGAAACTAACTGCCGCCTATAAACGCCTTTATTATGCATACCCTAAATGGGTGGCAAAACAGTTTTACCCCCCCCATTTTATTTCCAAAATTTTTCTTCATACCTTATTTTATTGAATAAAACAGAGCCTCCCTGATTGTGGAAATTTAAAATCACAATCAAATTATTTACTCAAAAAGTTAATTCAATATGAAAACAATTAATAAAATTTTTGTACTTATCGCCATATTGGTATTTGTAAGTGGTTGTAAAAAAATAGATGAAAAAGTTTCTAAACAGGTATCCGACGACCGTGAGAAATTAATTGAACTTATTAAAGAGAAATATGGAAATTTAGGAAGAGGTGAAGTATATCCGGTAAACAAAGATGCTGATTTATTTTATTTAAACCCGACTGGTGATTCAATAAAAATTGTAAAGCAGCCCGGGCAAATTTATACTGAAGGTTGTGGATTAGATTGTACTACAGCAAGTGATATTGGGGAATTAGAATTAACATGGAACTTAGTTGCAATTAACCGCATTTTTGATTGTGGCAATACTGCAAATAGTCAGTTAATAGCTCACTGGAGATTAAGCGTTCCGTATTCACTTTCATTTACAAACCCACTTCCTCCTTATCAAAACGCCAATGCGGCATTTAGAATTACCAATAGTTCCAATGTAATACTTTATTCAAGCTCAACTATAACTTTGACAAGTGCTAATATGGAGGCATTGGGACCAGATCCCAATTGTACAGGGAATTACTTGTATTATTTGAGCTATTCTATGACTGGAGTAGATGACAGTTATTTTGCTAACGGAAATAAAGTTCTGGCTCGAATGACTCTTTACAATGATTGTAATTTAGCATATTATAATACAAATACCGGTTGGACACAGGGTGCCGTATTCAGCGGAAGTACCGCAACTGCTGGTTATCCATGTGCACGGATTGATAAGCTATGGGTTGCATCTTCTTCTCTTACGGGAACAAATGCACAGGCTTTAGGTTCTTACACATTTTGTGGGAGTTTTTCCCCTGGTTTTGTAGCCACTACAAAAAATCAAATACAATATCGGGCAAGAACCCACGCTACAAGCTATAATTGGAATGACCAAATTTCGCTTGAAAGAATTCCTTATGTAAATGGTAGTTTCAGCAGCACTGGTGAAATATCACCGTATGGAACCGATTTAGCGGATTTTATTGGTGTTTATAATGGATCGCCAGACGAATATATATCTGGATATGGTTGGTTGGTCAGATATAGGAATGTCTACACAGGATGTGGTAATTCACGACCTTGGGTGGACGGCGATTATGTAACAGAGTTCTGGTTGTATTGATATAACTCTTTCCCATTGCCTGTTTTAAACTTTGTTTAAAACAGGCAATTAATTTAATTTTAATGAGAAGTATAAAGATTTTCATTTTATTTCTTTTCGTATACTCCCCAAAAATTCATGCGCAAATTAGAGGTGGGTGTATAGAACAAAACAGCCATATCCTCTACAGCTATCCTGAAATAGCAGGCTCGTATATGAATGTAATTGATAGTAATACTACATATTTTTCAAATGGCTTTGTTAGCGCTGCAGATACCATTATAACACTTTGGAAAACAAATAATAGACAACAAGTTTTTGCAAAAAAATATCGAAGCTCTGAACCCGAAGCGGGTCCGGGAAATATTATTTTAATTCCAACAGATAGTTCGATTATTGCAAATTCAGTTTCCTACATAGATGATAATTTTTATCTAATCAGATTCTCAAAAGACGGAAATATTATTTGGGCAAAAAAATACAACCTTTCAATTCTTGGCGCAAAAATTCATACGGGTAATCAAACCAATCAATCTACTGTTTACAAAGATGGGTACATCTATGTCACTATTAACTTTAGTGTAGCCCCGAATAATTATTATAGCTGTATTGCCAAATTGGATATGTGGGGAAATATTATTTGGAGCAAAAGCATTCTTACCAATTTAGAGCCATACTCATACATTGCCAACCCTCCTTCATTTATTAATGATACACTACACTTCATTTCAAATATTATATATAATCCTGGAAGTCCTCCAGACTCTTCACAAGTTATTATTACGAAGCTTAATCCAACAACCGGCAATATATACGAATCCGAGAAAATAAAATTACAATATCATAATAGCCTAAAGGGTATACTTGCTCACAATGTGATGGAGAATTCAGGTAGTATGATAATAACCGGCTCACTACTTCCTGATTCATTTCTTAATAAGCCGTTTATTATTAACTATAATAGATTTACAAATGAATTAACAGGATGGTATGCAAATCACAATATGAACTTTGGAATGGTTCCTTCTACTAAGTTTGCATTAAATAAAAATGGTGTGGTTGCTATAAACTTTGACATACCTTTTTTTGATCCTGCAACTCTATATCTTTTATTGATGGACAAAAATGGCAATGTAATTCAGTCGAAAATTTTCAGAGGATTGTTGTATGGATACGTAAACAGTTTGTATTTATCAGAAAGCAATATTCCCTATTTTGGCATTTCTGGATTTAACTCAAATGGATCATCACTCCATTATGTAACCATCAACAACAACGACAGCTTGCTTTGCAGCGGTAAAGACAGTGCAATGTTTACACCCGTAGCATTACCACTTACAAAATCTGAATTTACCTGGCCTTCGGTTATTGATGGGTTGTTAACTTCCACTTCTTTTCCATTGGTAGAGAGTAATACAACTATTTATGAAGAAACAATCTGCACCGACCAGAGCATCTGCGATACCATTAAAATTACAGGCCCATCAAAATTCTGCCTGCCGCAGGATACTGCCACTTATACATTACACAAAAATCCGCTTTGCAAAAGAAAAACTATTTGGCAAGCAGATACCACGGCAATAAAAATAATAGGAACAGAAGGTGAAAATATCATTAAAGTAAAAATGCTACGCCCTTATGTGGGTTATATAAAAGCCTGGTACGATGGCTGCGAATTGGCCGACTCATTACTGGTGGAAGTAAGTGCAGCAATGCCTTCACTATCTGCAGGCAATGATACGATGTTATGTACGGGCAGAACGCTTACATTAAAAGCTACACCCGGTTTTAAAACTTATCAATGGAGCACCGGCAGTTTTACTGATAGTACAGTTGTAAATAATACAGGTATATTTTACCTTACTGCTACCGATAGCTGCGATAATATTTTTACGGATTCTGTAAAAGTAGCCGCCTCACCCGCATTTGAATTTAATTATGATAATCTTATCTGCCAGTTTGATACAGCACATTTTATTTTGGATAATCGTTTTAGAAACTATAGCTGGCAACCCGCCGATAAAGGTATAATCAGTAATGGCAGATTGCATTTATTCCCGGGCACCTCCACTATATATACAATTAACGCT
>DEHT01000095.1:4358-4800 GCA_002352045.1 Chitinophagaceae bacterium UBA2793
CCGCAGGATAATGCTGTTTTTGTATGGACATGTACTTACCAGTTTGCCGGAACAGCACCTGTTAAGCAAAAAGGAACGGTTATGCTAATACGGTAAAAAGGAATTTTCGATTTTGGAGTGTTTAAACCTCTGAAACAATTTTATTTTTCATAAACTACAGAGAAGTCGGAGTATTCACAGAGTTGCACAGAGAGAAGTTTTCCTCTTTTTCTTCTTTCTCTTTTAAACTCTTAGCTATCTCAATTAAGGTCAACCTTTGTACACAGACCGAATAAGCTTTCCTCATTTTTTTCTAACTCACATACCCTTCATTCCATTATACATTCTCAATTAAGGTCGACCAGCTTTTGAAGGTGGTCGACCTTTGTGCTTAACCCGAATCAGCTTCCCTCATTTTCTCTAACTTACATCTCCTTCATTCCATTATCCATTATCCATTATC
>DEHT01000071.1:0-61129 GCA_002352045.1 Chitinophagaceae bacterium UBA2793
GGTGCTGCAGTAGTTGCTACACTTCCTATGCAGAGTGGGTTGCCGGATGGTTTTATCATTCAATCCATTGGGTTTGGAATAATATTGTTTAGTACCATTTATTGTGTGGTTTTATTTTTCCTTTTAAAAAGAAAAATAAGCCTCCCATTTTACACAATTTTTTTTGGAAAAAGTAAGGATACTCCGGTTACTATTGAACCCAATTAAAAAACTACAGTTTTATAAAAGTTTGGGTAAGGGTTTGATTAACTGTTTTAACTTTTAACAAATACATACCTGCTTTTAATTGGCTGCAATTAATTTGAATGCTTCTTAAATCTTCAATGTTTATTTTATTGGAATATACAATTTTTCCATCAGCGGTTAAGATGTTAACCACAGCAAGTGTTTTTTGTGATGCTTGAAGTTTAATATTTAAAAACGAACCTACAGGATTGGGGTAAATGGTTTGAACAAAAAGTTTATTATTTACAATCTTAACATTTAGTTTTTCTGAAAACTGTTTTTGATTGTTTTGGTCAACCGTTACTATTCTGTAAAAATTATTTCCGGCCAATGGTGCTTCATCCGTAAATTGATAGGTGCGTAAGGTTTGTGAGTTCCCCGAATTTGCAATTTCACCTATCGAAGAAAAATTCACTCCATCTGCACTTCTTTGAATTTTAAAATGACTGCTGTTTATTTCTATTACAGTTTGCCATTGAAGATTTACAGTGCCATTATGTTTTTTTTGAGCATTGAAATTGATTAGCGTTACAGGTACAGTTGAAGGGAAAATATTTTTAGCAATCACTTTTTGTTTCAACACTTCATGCCCGGCTGGATTCAAGTGTACGCCATCGCCCAAAGAATATTCGGGCTTAATTTTTAAACCTGTACTGGTATCGGCAAGTTCAGTAAAAAAATCAATTGCCCAGGGGCCAAATACATGCATGATGGTATCACTTATTTGCTTAAGCTTTATTCTTTCAGCAGGGCTAAAATTATCCCTGGGTTGCGAAGTACTGATATAGCAGAGCATACCAACAGAATTAGCAGAATCTTTTATGGTTTGTAAACAATGTATAATTTCTGCTTTGCTTAAATAGTCGTATTGATTAGTTGGGTAGCTAACTATTAAAACCGAAGGTTTAGGATGGTACTGCATCGCCCTGGTAATATTAAAAGGATAGTAGGGATGAGAACGTCCCGGAGGTGGTGTATAACTGCTGGGCATGCCATGATAGGGCCCGTTGCCGCTTGCAGCTAAATTGTAAAGGGTGTCAATAATGCCGGCCTCTTTATAAAAAGCTTTTAGCTTAAAAGTCCAGGCACTGTCCCTTGGATAAAGTTGTACTCCATTTAAACTAAAATGCCCATAGGCAGTAGAGGAGCCAATTACAGCAATCTTTTTTGGCTGTGCCATTATCAGTGTGCTACTCAGTAAAAGAGCAGCTACAAAAAAAATCTTCATACAAATAAATATTCGGTTTGCCTGGGGCTAATAATGTTGGCTAAAGAGGAGTAAGTTTATTACAGGGGTTGAATTGTGAGCAAAGCTATGGATATCATTTAAACAAAAATGTAGTATATGTACTATGTTATTAAAATGTGCAGCCGATTGCTATTGACAAAAAGTTTTATTAATTTTTCCTCCAAATAAATAATATGGAAGAAATCACAAAACGATATACTAATGGAGAACTTAGCATTGTATGGCAACCCGACCGTTGTATCCATTCAAAAAAATGCTGGAAGGGATTACCACAGGTTTTTAATCCAAACGAAAAACCCTGGATTAAGGCTGATGCCGCTTCCAACGAAGCCATCATTCAACAAGTAAGCCAATGCCCAAGCAAAGCTTTAAGTTATTTTATGAATAATGATTTGAAGGCTAATGAGGATGAAGTAACTCTGGTTGAAAATATTGTAGAAGTTTCTCACAATGGGCCTTTATTAATTTATGGAAACATCATTATTAAAGATGCGGCAGGTGCCGAAACAAAAAAGCATAAGGTTACAGCTCTTTGCCGATGTGGTGCTTCGGCCAACAAACCCTATTGCGATGGCACCCATAAAAAAATTGATTTTAAGGGGTAGGCTTTCTAATAAAAAATCCGGCAAACTGATTACCGGATTTTTTGTTATGCTATCTATTTATTTTTACTGCACCACTACCGATGCTGTTCCAATTTTCTTATACCTTTCATCGCTTACCACCACTCTGTAAACACCTTTACTGTATCGGCGAATATCTACCTGCATTAGTTGGTATGCTATTACAAGGTTGTATTGTTTGCTGAATACTTTTGCCCCCTTATTATCATATACCGTTACAATAGATTTTGTATTGGCTCCATTGTAAAACGATACATTGAATTGGCCATGGTTAGGATTGGGATATACATACAGCCTGGCGGTGGCAGAGTCTCTAATGCTTATAGGAGCCGATAAATTGCTGCATCCTCCGGCACCGGCTACTTCCACTGTATAAGCGCCAATTTCTGCAATGGTTACATTTAATGTGGAGCTATTAGCACCGGGTACTACCGATCCGTTTTTAAACCACACAAAACTGCTTGCATTGGTAGCATTGGCAGTAAGCGTAGTGCTGAGGCCCGGGTATAGTGCTGTGTAAGGTGATGCTGAAATACTTACCGTAGGCAATGGATTGGCCGTAACCGAAGTTGCAGTTGAAGTGTTGCTGCAACCATTGGCAGCTGTAACTGTTACAGAATAATTGCCGGAATTATTTACAGTAATAGCTTGAGTAGTGGCTCCATTATTCCACAAGTAACTGTTACCGTTAGACGCTGTAAGCACTACATTGTCGCCCTGGCAAAAAGTAGTAGGCCCCGATGCTCCAATATTAGCTGCAGGTAATGGATTTACTATTACATTGGTAACTGCCGAACTGTTTATACATGCATTGCCCTGATCTACAGTTACAGAGTAACTTCCTTGTTGACTTACCGTAATAGATTGTGTAGTGGCTCCATTGCTCCAGGTATAACTATTGCCGGAAGTTGCCGTTAACTGCACCGAACTGCCTTCGCAAATAGTTGTAGAACCCGATGCAGTAATTGTAATATTGGGTAAAGGATTTACCTGCACCACCATTACATTAGAAGTGCCGGTACAACCGCCCTGGTCAACCGTAACCGTGTAGTTACCACTTTGGGTTACTGTAATAGATTGTGTGGTAGCACCATTGCTCCATGTATAACTGTTACCCGTACTCGCAGTAAGTACTACCGATCCTCCCTGGCAAAATACCAATGGTCCTGCCGCCGAAATAGTAGGCACTGCTGCTGCTGTAATTGTTAAGGTTACTGCTGTTCTGGTGGTACTTATACAGCCGGTTGCAATATTTACAGCAGCAGCATAATATGTTACTGAACCAACCGACATTAAAATTGGATTGATAACAACAGTACCTGCTGTTGGCATATCGTACCAAACAATATTATGTCCGGCAGGTACAGTGGCCGTAGCAGTTAATGTTGGCGGTGTTGCATTGCAACTTACCACCGATTGGTTTCCTCCACTTGTGGGTGCATTTACTGCAGTACCGCTGGCCGTTACGGCAAAGCTGGAAACCGTAGTTTGACAAGTGCCTGCACTTGCAAAACAGGTAATGTTTCCGTTAACCGTTCCTGATATATTTACCACTAAATTATTTGTTCCCTGCCCCGATACTATGGTAATGCCCGCAGGAACCGTCCAGGTATAGTTGGATGCACCTGTTACCGTAGCTACAGAGTAAGATACATTGGAAGGAGTACCGCAAATACTCGCCTGCCCTGTAATATTGCCAATGGCCCCCAGGGTTGTTCCTGTACTTGGTATAGTAAATGACAATGCATTGCTTCTTTCACTCACAGCATTGGTTGTATTGTTTTTGGCAACCAAACAAAAGTAATGCATTGAGCCTGGTGTAAGGCCTGTAACGGTATGCGTGGTTGTTGTTAAATTAGCGCCCACCACAGTAAGCAAGCCCGTACTGGTATCTATTCTTATTAAATCATAATGAGAGGCATTGGCCGATGCTGACCAGTTAAATACAATATCGCCGGCTACACATGCCGCCGAAGAAGTTAGGCCTGTTGGCGTTGCCAATATTGAAAAATTAGCATCGCTATTGTCTGTAATGCCACCACTACTAATTCTAACCAATGCGGTAGAAGTATTTGCAGCAGGAGGTGTCCATAATAGCCTGGTGGTATTGGGGGATACGGTTGATGAAATTACATTCCAACTGGTACCATTATCCAAAGAATATTCAACAGTTTGGGGATTGGTAATACCGGCATTGTTCCAGGTAATAGTTTCTGTAGTGCCGGGGTTAAAAGATTCGCTACCATTGGGGAAAATAACTTCAATGTAGGGCATCTCTACACTCCAGGTAAGTGAGTATTCCTGTGGGCCGCTTGGTATAGCAGTACCGCCTACACGAAGTGTGTACGAACCTGCAGCAGGAGCATCTACTATTACCTGTTCTATATTACTTACCGTATCGTTGCCTCTTGTGGCCGAACTTCCAGGATTATTGGGATCCAATATCCAGGGTAAATGAGTGGTAGCGCCATTTACTACCCGCAAATCGAGATTGTTTACTAATGCAGGATTTGCATTAGCCAATGCCGCAGGGTCGTTCCAGGTTAACATTACTCTCAATTTTGCAGCTCCTGCAGGAACATTAATAATTATATCGTTACTTGCTCCTGTAGAAATGCTGTTAACAGCATAGCGGTTTTGTTCTAATATTTTTACTGCTTCCAATGCATTCAATCTGCCATAGCCAAACCTATAATCGGGGCCAATATTTCCTAAATCGTGTGCTGTATTAAGGATGGTATTTTTAATGAGTGCCGAAGGAGGCTCTGCATTAGCATTTAACTGTCTAAACCTTTGAACCAATAAAGCTACCGAACCGGCCACTCCGGGTGTTGCCATAGAAGTACCCGAAATAGTAGCATATTGATTGTTGGGATACGTGGAAAGTACATTGGTTCCAAATGAACTGATTTCGGGCTTTACCCTTCCATCGGCCACAGGGCCAAAACTACTTGAACCACTTATAGCTTCTGTTGTGGTAATGTTGGCTACCAAAATATTGTTTTTGGCCGATTTGCCGCTCGACGTAATAGTGCTCCATCCACCGGAACAACTGGTTTGAGAGTTGCCCGCCGAATGAACATGAAGGTGGTTAGAAAAGTTGTTTAAATTTAAATCGGTATTGCGGCTGGTGGTAGAGTAGGAAACACCTGAACCTGTTAATCCACAGGTTAAAGTGCTGCCATATGAATGACTACTTACCGATAGGCCAAATGCAGGAATACCTGCTGCCATTTCGGTTTGAATATTTCCGTTAAAATTCCAGCTATATAATTTCGATTGCGATGCCATGCCTCTCGCCTTGGGATTAATCAACCCGCCGCCGGCAATGGTACCGCCACAATGTGTACTATGATCCGAAACTCCGGTTGGCTCTTGTATAAATAAGCGTTGCGAAATTTGTGAAAAATCAACATGCTTATACACTTCGCCGCCATCCCATATACCAATATTCACACCCTGGCCTTTTAAGTTGCGAACACCATCATTCAACACATTTACCCTGTGCAAAGTTCTACCCAATAAATTTTCTTGTTTGTTGGGTGCATCAATAGCTTCTACCCAGGATATAACGGGTAAGTTTAACAGCATTAAAAAATTTTGCTGTGGAATTCGAAGCGTAATGTTTTTGAATAGGGGCGCTTCATCCAAAACCACGGCATTTATTGCTGAAAAAGATGCTGTTAATTGTGCCGAAGAAAATTTATCATAAGTGGTTATTTGTAAATCTACCGTACCGGTTTGTTTAATGGCATGCTCCGGAAATTGTAGATTCATAAAGGCTGCGGGAGTTTTATGTGCAGCCTTTAGTTGAAACACAGCCCTTACATTTGAATTGGCTAGCGTATTTCCATTAAAATTTTCAGCTATTATTGCCAGGTATGCATTCTTGGGCAAATAGTCCAATAACACAATGCCGGCTTGTTTTAATTGAAGTTTTTCCTGTTCTGTTGGCAATTGGTTAAACTGGATAGCCACATAATATTTGCCATCAAATTTTGCATCCTTTAAAATAGAGGGGGTAGTTGCAAATTGTTTTGCATTTTGCTGCGGTACAAATTTTTCGGCAACTAAGTTAATGGTAAAATCCATTTGCTTTTGGGCCGAAGTAATTGTTGAAAACACAAAAGTTAGCAAAACAATAAAGGTTAGCCTTGTAAAAATTTTCATTTTTGATGATTTTGGTGGCCAAATATACTGAATGTGTTTATTGATTGTTTCATTCATTTATTAATGAAATATGCATTTATTCCTATTGAGTATAATTTTGTTGTTTTATTAAGTATTTGCCTAACTTCCCTTAATGAAGCATTTTAAGTTTTATAATAAGAAAGATATTTTATCATTAACCCGTGTACGCAAGTATGAAACAAGGGTAGGTGAGCGGATAAATTATATTGAAGAAACGATGGGTTGGCCAGAAGCTCTCTACACAACTAAAGCAAAATATGTGTTGCTGGGCATTCCGGAAGATATTGGAGTAAAAGCCAATCTGGGAAAAGGTGGGGCCGATACCAATTGGTTGCCTTTTTTAAGTAGTTTTTTAAACATTCAAAGCAATGACTTATTTACAGGTGAAAATATTTTGTTGCTGGGTCATTTTGATTTTGGTGATTTAAAATACCTGATAGAAAACAATGCTTACGGCCCCGATGAACTTGTGTCGGCATATCGCCATGCGGTGAATATGATTGATGAAGAAGTAGAAGATATTATTAAAGTAATTGCAGCAGCTAAAAAAATTCCAATTGTTATAGGTGGAGGACACAACAATGCTTATCCAATTATTAAAGGCGTAAGTAAAGGCTTGTACAAAGCAGGCTTTACTCCATTAGCACAAATCAACTGTATTAATTTAGATGCTCATGCCGATTTTAAAAACATGGAAGGCAGGCATAGCGGCAACCCATTCAGGTATGCAGAGGCCGATGGTTTTTTGGGCAAATATTCCATCATAGGCCTGCACGAAAACAACATTTCTCAAAGCGTATTGATGGACATTCACAACAATCCATTTATTAATTATTGTACGTACGAAGATATTTTTATACATGAGCGAATAAACTTTATTCAAGCCATTGCACATGCAACCGGTTTTACTGAAGATACCTATACGGGTATTGAATTGGATATGGATGGCATTGAAAATGTTTTAAGCAGTGCCTGCAATCCATGTGGTATTACGGTATTGCAGGCCAGGCAATATCTCAATTTTGCAGCCACCGATTGTAAAGTAGCTTACCTGCATTTAAGCGAAGCCGCCACCCAACTAAGCGATGGCAGCAAAGACAACAAAACCGGACGTTTACTGAGCTATTTAGTGAGCGATTTTGTAAAAGCCAATGAACGGATAAGTTAAGCGTTCGACTTCTTTTTTCGCTTTACCAGTTTTTCTATTTCCACTACTACCAATACGATAGACGAAATAGCAATGGCTGCCATCAATTCGGCAGCAGTAAGAGGCTGTGTATGAAAATAATTATTAAGTACCGGAATATATACCACAGCCAACTGCAATGCCGTGGTGCCTAATACAGCCCATAACAATGGCTTATTGTTCAACAAACCCATTTTAAAAATTGAACTGTTTTCGCTTTTTATGGCCAGTACATGCCAAAGTTGAGCAAAGCATAATATGGTAAACACCAGGGTTTGCCAATGAGCTATTTTATGGTGGATGGCATAAAACTGTGTGGCAATAGTAATGGCTGCTATAAATGCACCCACCCAAATAATATGGATGCCAAGCCCTTGTGCAAAAATACTTTCACGAGGGCTGCGGGGTGGCCTTTTCATAATGTTTTTTTCTGCCGGTTCGGTAGAAAGTGCAAGAGCAGGTAAGCCATCTGTTATTAAGTTTACCCAAAGAATATGAACCGGTAATAACGGTATAGGTAACCCTATAAGTGGTGCCACAAAAAGTGTAAGAATTTCGGCAGAATTTCCCGTAAAAATATATTTTACAAACTTGCGTAGGTTATCATAAATACGACGGCCTTCTTTTACGGCGCCAATAATGGATGCAAAATTGTCATCGAGTAAAATCATGTGGCTGGCTTCTTTGCTTACATCGGTACCGGTAATACCCATTGCCACACCAATATTGGCTTTCTTTAAAGAGGGTGCATCGTTTACTCCATCACCCGTCATTGAAACAAAGTGGCCTTTTTGCTGAAGCGTATCAACAATTTTAAGTTTTTGCTCCGGCGATACCCTGGCATACACTCTTATGTTTTCAATGTCTTCTTTATAGGCATCATCGGTTAATGCGGCTAATTGTACTCCTGTAATTACTTTTTGCCATGATTGGTCAATAATTCCAATTTCTTTTGCAATAGCAGCAGCAGTTAAAGGGTGGTCGCCGGTAATCATTACAGGTACTATGCCGGCAGTTTTACAATGCTCAATAGCTTTTTTTGCTTCAGGCCTTGGCGGATCAATCAACCCTACTAATCCAATAAAAGTTAAACCGGTTTCTATTTCTTCGGGTGTAGTATTTTTTGATTTGTCTAAAATTTTTCTTCCTGCAAATGCAATCACCCTTATGCCTTCTGCCGACATTCTTTCGGTTTCCTTTTCTATACTGTCTTTATCATTGTCATTTGCCAACATACTTTCAATAGACTCTGTGGCACCTTTTGTAATTAACCATTCTTCATTTTCGTATTGATGTATGGTNNAACTTTTGTTTCATGGCTTCATTTTTTGCCCATATTTCTTTTACAGCCATTTTGTTTTTGGTAAGGGTACCGGTTTTATCGGTACATATAAAAGTTACCGAACCCAAGGTTTCTACAGCTTGTAATTTTCTAATAAGTACATTTTTCTGCATCAGTTTTTTAGCACCAATTGCAAGGGACACCGTAATTACAGCAGGCAATGCTTCCGGTATAGCTGCTACCGCAAGCGAAATAGCAGTAAGTAAAATATTCTCTAAGTTTTCACCTCTTAAATAACCGGTAACAAAAAAAACAGCACAAAGTATCAAAATGATAAACGTGAGTTTTTTGCTTAACTCTTTTAATCTTTTTTGAAGCGGTGTTTCACTGTCGGCAGTTTCGAGCATTACGGCAATTTTGCCCAATTCCGTTTGCATGCCGGTACTCACTACTACCGCTTTGGCCGTGCCATTGGTTACAGCCGTGCCTTTGTAGGCCATATTGATTCGGTCGCCCAATGGGATATCATCCTCCATTAACCTGCCTTCTTTTTTATCAACGGAGTTTGATTCGCCGGTTAGGCTTGATTCATTAATTTTTAATGCATTTACTTCTATCAATCGTAGATCGGCGNNGCGGGTACATTATTACCGGCTTCCAGCAAAACAATATCCCCGGGTACCAGTTCGGCGGCATCTGTTTCGTGTACAATACCATCTCTTAGAACATCTGCTTTTTGAGCGGCCATTTTTTTTAAGGCATCCATAGCCTTTTCGGCCCGGTATTCCTGTACAAAACCAATAATGGCATTTACAAAAATGATAACTATAATTACAATGGTATCTGTTATCTCCCCAATAAATGCTGATATGATGGCTGCTGCAATTAGCACAATAATCATTATGTCGTTGAACTGATTTAAAAAAAGTAAAACAGGAGATTTTTTCTTTTTTGTAAGCAATTCGTTTTTGCCAAAATGCGCTAAGCGTTTTGCAGCTTCATCGCTTTGCAACCCTTCCCTGGAACTTATTATCACTTTAAATATTTCTTCTATGGTATTGCTGTGCCAAATCATGGTTAAATAAAGTATTTTAAATTGTTTTGGGTTTAAGCCTTAAAACAGAGAGTACTTCTTTTACATTTGCTAATGCAAAAGTTAAACGATTTCTTTTTTCTAAATAAAGATATTACATTTTTAAACTTTGGTTCCTTTGGTTCCTGCGTAAAGCCTGTATTTGAAAAATACCAACAACTACAATTAGAAATGGAGCAGGAACCTGTAGATTTTATTACCAACAAGGGCCTGCAATATTTGCAACAATCAAGGGAAGCCCTGGCAGCTTATTTAAACTGTAATGCCAGCGATTTAGTTTTTGTAACCAATCCTTCCTATGCCGTAAATACAGTAGCAAAGCAAATGGTTTTAAAAGAGGGCGATGAAATTTTAACCACCGATATTGAGTACGGCGCATGCGATAAAGTGTGGGAATTTTATTGTAGTAAGGCAGGGGCAAAATATGTGCGGCAACCCGTTAGTTTTCCAATTGAATCAAAAGAACAATTTGTAGAAAATTTTTTTAAGGGATTAACATCTAAAACTAAGCTTGTTTTTTTAAGCCATATTACCAGTAGTACGGCATTAAGATTACCTGTGGAAGAAATTTGTAAGAAGGCAAAACAATATGGTGTTCTCACTTTTATAGATGGTGCTCATGCACCTGCACAGGTGCCGGTTGATTTGAGCAATACCGATATTGATATGTACACCGGTGCTTGTCATAAATGGATGATGACACCCAAGGGTTCTTCTTTTATGTATGTGAAAAAAGCATTGCAACCATTAGAACCTTTGGTTGTTAGTTGGGGCTACAATGCCTTGTTTCCATCCGACTCATTGTTTTTAGACTATCATCAAATGAACGGTACTAGAGATTACACTGCTTTTTTAACCCTGCCAACTGCCATTGATTTTATGAAGGCGCACCACTGGTGGCAGGTAGCTTCAAACTGTAGAACATTGGTATTTGCAAATGCATTGGAGCATTGTAATTTGTTGGGTGCTCAACCATTGTCTCCCATAAACGAAGATTTTGTAGCACAAATGTATAGTGCCAATATAAAAACAAAGGAACCAGAACTGCTACATAAAACGCTGTTGGAAAAATATAAAATCCAGGTGCCGGTTATGCGCCATGGACACCAGGTTTTTCTACGCTATTCCATCAACGCTTTTAATACCCAACAGCATTTAGATATTTTATTTGATGCAATAAGGGATATTAAAAAGCAGGGAGGATTAATAGAATAACATGAGTCTTTTTAATTCGTTTATTAGTGTTCGTTTTTGTGAGAAGAATATTATCTCTTTTAAAAAGTAATTACTCAAGAGTAGTATTAAAACCATTGATTTGAACTTTCAAAATTATTATTGTCCCACTAAGTTGGGCTAAAGCCCACTGGGTGAGGATTTGAATCAATAGCCCTNNAATTTGAAGTTTTTTAGTCGGACAATTTTGTTTCAAAATAATTGTTTAATCGTCTTTTTCCGTACTTTTAGCAAAGTGTAATTTGTACACATTTTATAATTTTTAAACGATTGCAATGAGCGAAGTACGCCAATCCAAAGCTGCTGCCAATCCTATGCCCATTTCTCCAAAACCCCCACTTGGTTTTTGGCAAATTTTCAATATGAGTTTTGGCTTTTTTGGAATTCAGTTTGGGTGGGATTTGCAAAGAGCCAACATGGGACCCATTTATGAATTTTTGCATGCAAGCCCCGATGAAATTCCTATGTTGTTTTTAGCAGCTCCTTTAACCGGCTTAATTGTGCAACCCATTATAGGTTATATGAGTGATAGAACCTGGCATCCCTGGTGGGGAAGAAGAAGGCCATACTTTTTTGTAGGAGCTGTAGTAAGCACTATCTGTTTATTTTTTATGCCCAACAGCAGTACACTCTGGATGGCAGCAGGCTTGTTGTGGATTTTAGATACCGCAGGCAATGTGGCAATGGAACCTTTTAGAGCATTTGTTGCCGACAAACTCCCCGAACATCAGCGTACCAAAGGCTTTGCCATGCAAAGTCTCATGATAGGGCTGGGTGGTAGTATCGCCTCTGCCTTACCCTGGTTGTTGAGTAATGCTTTTGGCGTTTCCAGGGAAAGTGTGGACGGACAAATTCCCAACTCAGTAAAATATGCCTTCTACATTGGTGGTGCTATGTTTTTATTATCGGTACTCTATACGATTTTCTCTACTAAAGAGTATCCACCGGCTGATGTAGGCTTTAAAGAAAAAGTAAAAGAAAGTAATAAAGGATTTGGTGCCGGGTTAAAAGAAATATTGGAAGCTATTACTAACATGCCTTCAAAAATGAAACAACTTGCATTGGTACAATTTTTTACCTGGCCGGGTTTGTTTTTAATGTGGTTTTATTACAGCACGGCTGTGGCAAGAAATATTTTTAATGCTTCCAGTGAAACAGACCCCATTTATACAAAAGGTGTAGAATTTGCCGGGCTTACTTTATCATTTTATAATGTAGTGGCATTTTGTTTTGCATTATTGATTCCGGTAATTGCTTTTCGCCTGGGTAGAAAGTTAACACACTCCTTATGTTTGCTATGTGGTGCTATTGGATTAATAGCTGTTGGTTTTGTAAGCAATCCATATATGCTGTACGGTTGTATGGTGGGTGTTGGTATAGCATGGTCAAGTATATTAAGCATGCCTTACGCCATGCTCGCCGGCTCGCTGCCCGAAGAAAAAATTGGCTTATACATGGGCATTTTTAATTTCTTTATTGTGCTGCCCGAAATTATTGCTTCCTTTTGTTTTGGCTGGATAATGATAAACTTGTTAGACAACAACAGGATGCTTGCTGTGCAAATTGGCGGCGCTTTAATGATTATTGCAGCCCTGCTTTGTTATTATGTAGTAAAGGAAACAAAGGCCGAAAGCATTGCTACAACTACTTAACACTTTATTTGTCTAAAGAATATTTGTATGAGAAAATTATTGCTACTATGTGTTGCCGTTAGTTATTCCTTTTTGTGTATGGCCCAAAGCGAAGCCATAGGCGTTTATCCCACTCATTGGTGGGTGGGTATGAAATGGAATAAAGTACAAATAATGCTGCACAGCAAAACCGATAAAAATATGTGGTCCGATAAATCGGTGATTTCATTAACATATCCCGGAGTAAAACTTTTAAAAGTTCATAAGCCCGAAAACAGAAAGTATATTTTTCTCGACCTCGAAATTGCCCCTACAGCCAAACCAGGAAAAATTAAAATTGATTTCAACTTTATTAATCTTGCCGAAAAATTTTCCCTAACCTACGAACTGAAAACGAGGCAGCCCGGTAATGGTATCCAATATGCTCAGGGCGTTACTTCGAAAGATTTAATGTATTTAATAATGCCCGATCGTTTTGCAAACGGCCATTACAGCAACGACAGGGTAGAGGGTATGAAAGACCAAAGCCTCAACAGAGATACTGTTTTCAACCGCCACGGTGGCGATTTAAAAGGAGTGGAATCTAAGCTTGATTATTTGTCTTCTTTGGGTGTTACGGCTATTTGGCTAAACCCGGTTATTGAAAACGATATGCCCGACCGAACGGAACATGGCTACGCTTTTACCAATCATTATAAAGTAGATGCAAGGCTGGGTGGCGATTTAGCATATCATTCCCTGGTAAAAGCTGCTCACCAAAAGGGTATAAAAATTATTCAGGATGCAGTGTACAACCATGTAGGAAGTCAGCATTTTACGGTATTGGATCCACCTATGAATAACTGGTTGCATCATTGGGATTCGTTTACCCAAACCAGTTATAAAGACCAGGTGTTGTTCGATCCGTATGCAAGTGCAATTGATAAAAAAATAATGAGTGATGGTTGGTTTGTAAAACCAATGCCCGATTTAGATCAAAACAATTTATTTGTCGCTAACTTTTTAATACAACATGCATTGTGGACAATGCAGGAATTTGGAATTGATGGTTGGCGCATTGATACCTATGCCTACAACGATTTAAATTTTATGAACCGATGCAATGCCGCTTTGGAAGCCGACTTTCCAAAAGTTTCTCTCTTTGGTGAAACCTGGGTACATGGGGTAATAAACCAAAGTTATTTTTGCCAAAACAATTACAGTATTCCATTTAAAAGCAACCTGCAAGCCGTAACCGATTTTCAATTGCTTTGGGGTATTACCGATGCTATGACCAAAGATTATGGCTGGACCGATGGGGTGAATAAATTGTATACCAACCTTGCCCAGGACTTTGTGTATAAAGACCCCATGCGAAATGTAATTTTTTTAGACAACCACGACCTTGCCCGTTTTTATAGCGTAATTGGGGAAGATATTGTAAAGTATAAAGCCGCCATGGATTGGCTGCTCACCTGCAGAGGTATTCCACAATTGTATTATGGCAACGAAATTTTAATGACCGGCTTCACAAGCCCCAGCGATGGCTATGTACGCAAAGATTTTATGGGAGGTTGGAAAGAAGATAGCCTGAATAAATTTACAGCATCGGGCAGAACACTAAAAGAAAACGAGGTATGGAATTACATTGCCACACTCGCCAACTTCCGCAAAACATCTACAGCATTAACCACAGGAAAAATGATGCAGTATATACCAATTGATGATGGTGTTTACGCTTACTTTAGGTACGATGATAAACAAACTATTTTTGTAGTTCTCAATACCGCAAAAACCGAAAAGAGAATTATTGTAAACCGTTACAATGAGCGAACCAAAGGTTTTTCAAAAATTCGTAATGTGCATACCGGAGAAGTAGTGAGCCTTACCGATTTTACCATTCCGGCAAAAGAATCAAGAGTGTTTGAATTATTGAAATAAGCTGGCATATAAATCGAATAGAGAAGGTTAGTTGTTTGAGCTTCCTTAATATTATCATTTCATGTGTCAATAAAATAGTTTTACCCATTTGAATATATTTTTTTGGTATTCTAAAATTATTGTGTAAAATTTACACTTTAAATTGCTTGTGTATGAAGAAAGTTCTACTCTTACTGGGTGTAGTTGTATGCACAATTCCCGGTTTTGCTCAATTGTTAAGTTGGTCACCTGCATTTCAAACTGAAGGGTCAACTACCAGTTTTCAAATTAACATGAATCCCAACTATGGGAATAAAGCCCTGTTTTTTTATACGCCCACTTCCGATGTGTATGTGCATATTGGTGTAATAACCAACCTTAGTACCAATAGCAGCGATTGGCGTTATGTACGCCCCGGAAATTTTAATACACCGGTGCCTGCATTGCAAACAACTTTTATTGCAAATAGTCCTTCACCTACCGATGATATATGGCGATTTACTATTAACGGAGGCTTGCGCACATATTTTGGCATTACCGATGGAAATGAGCATATTGAAAAAATTGCCATCCTGTTTAGAAATGGTGCAGGTACCAAAGTGCAGCGCAATGCCGATGGCAGCGATATGTATATTCCGGTAAACGATGGCACATTAGATGTTCGCTTTACCAATCCCTTATTTCAACCCTTATACAACCCTAAACCAGAAAATATTACTGCCAGTATAGGAGGCTCTATTAGTATTGCCGCTGTGGCAAGTGCTACTTCTAATATGCGTATTTTGTTTAATGGCAACGCCATTCAAACCGCTTCATCTACAACAACTATTTCTGCTACTCAAAATAGTTTAACTGCGGGTTCTCATACCGTTACCGCCGAAGCAGTATCAGGAGTTACTAAAACTACCAGCTTCACATTTTTTGTTCCTGCTGCTAATGTAATTGAAGCATTGCCGGCAGGTGTAAAAAATGGTATTAATTATGAAGCCAATCAAACCGCTGCTACTTTAGTGTTATATGCACCCGGTAAAAGCAGGGTAAGCATCATAGGCGATTTGCCGGGTAGTGCATGGCAGGAGCAATTGGGTTATCAAATGAAAAAAACTCCCGATGGTAATTACTTCTGGATTAGAGTTACCGGCCTTACAGCAGGTACCGAATATTCATTTCAATATTTAGTAGATGGAACATTACGAATAGGAGAAGCCTATGCCGAAAAAGTGTTAGATCCCTGGAACGATCCATACATTAGCAATACAACTTACCCGGGTTTAAAACCTTATCCCGTAGGACAAACTTCGGGTGTGGTAAGTATTTTGCAAACTGCATCGCCTTCTTATACCTGGACAACAACAGGCTACACAAGGCCAGATAAAAGAAACCTAATGGTTTATGAATTGTTGCTGAGAGATTTTATTGCAACGCATGATTGGAACACAATGGCTGATACACTGAACTATTTAAAAAAATTAGGTATCAACACTATTGAGTTAATGCCCATTAACGAGTTTGAAGGAAATAACAGTTGGGGCTACAATCCCGATTATTATTTTTCACCTGATAAATATTACGGACCCAAAAACGATTTAAAACGTTTTATTGATATGGCACATGCCAAAGGAATGGCAGTGGTAATTGATATTGCACTCAATCATAGTTTTGGTTTATCACCCATGGTACAGTTATATTGGGATGCTGCCAACAACCGGCCTGCCACCAATAATCCCTGGTACAACCCGGTAGCAAAGCATGCATTTAATGTTGGCTACGACTTTAATCATTCCACCGCTGCTACAAAATATTTCTTTAGCAGGGTAACTGAGCATTGGCTAACCGAATATAAAATTGACGGCTTCCGTTTTGATTTATCAAAAGGATTTACGCAAAACCAAACCTGCGATGGTAACGGCAACAACTGCGATGTAAATGCATGGAGCAATTACGATGCAAGCCGTATTCAAATTTGGAAAGATTATTACGATACTTTGCAATTAAAATCTGCCGGTTCTTATGCCATACTCGAACATTTTGCCGCTAACAACGAAGAGCAGGAACTATCTAATTACGGGTTAATGCTTTGGGGAAATATTCATACCAATTTTTCTGAAGCTACCATGGGTTGGTTGGCTAACTCTAATTTTGATGGAGCATTGCATGTATCCAGAGGTTGGAGCAATCCGTACTTAGTAAGTTATATGGAAAGCCACGATGAAGAAAGGCTAATCTATCAAAATATAAATTACGGCAATCAAAGCAATCCCGGTCACAACACTCGCAGCATACCCGTGGCTACTGCAAGAATGGGTATGAGCGCAGCATTTTTATTAACCATGCCCGGCCCTAAAATGATTTGGCAGTTTGGAGAATTGGGTTACGATTATTCAATCAACTATTGCCAGGATGGTACGGTAAATTCAAATTGCCGTGTAGATCCAAAACCCATTCGCTGGGATTATTTACAAAATTCCGATAGAGCAAAATTGCAAAAAGTGTATGGCGGCATCATGAATTTAAGAAACAATCCTACTTTTTTTGATGCATTTACCACCGGCTTTATTTCAAGAGATTTTGGCAATGCCAATGGTATTAAATGGATGACATTAAACAGTGGTACAGGTAAAGTAGTAGTGATAGGCAATTTTAATGTTACTGCACAGTCGGGTAATGTAACTTTTCCGGCTGCCGGAACCTGGTACAATTACCTTGCACCATTAAATGGAGGTGCTCCTACCTTTACTGCAACAGGTGGTTCACAAAATTTTAATTTACAACCCGGTGAATATTATGTTTTCATCAACTCAAATGTAGTGTTACCGGTAACCCTGGTAAACTTCTCGGGAAGAGCTAACGGTAATGCAAACCAGCTAAACTGGATAGTAGAAAACGAAATCAATATGGCTCACTACGAATTGCAGCGCAGCGATAACGGAAGCAATTTTTCAACCATTGCAACCATTACTGCTAATGGTTCACGAAACTATTCTTATGCAGATGCTGATATTAATAAGGCGCTGGTTTACTACTATCGCTTAAAATCGATGAATGACGATGGAACCTATACCTATAGCACTGTGGTTCGCCTGGCAGGTTCGGTAAAGCAACTGGCAGTAATAGCTACACCCAATCCTTTTTCGAATGAATTGCGTTTAATGATTTCGGCAGTAAAAACAGAAACCGCCAACCTGGTATTAACCGATATGGCCGGCAAGTTGTTGCTGCAGCAAAAGATAAATGTGCAGGAAGGTGTAAACAGTATTACTTTAAATAATTTACCAAAGCTTTCGGCAGGCACTTATATGCTTACTACCATTACTTCTTCCGAAAGAATCTTCACAAGATTAATGAAGGCTAAAGATTAAATATTGAAAACGCTTTAATAAACTTAACCCAAAGATTGCTATGGTTGCCGCCAAATCGAATATAAAAACGTATAAAGCTTTTCAAACCGAAGTTGAAAGCAGTAATAGAATTGCTTTGAGTGTGGACTGTGTAATTTTTGGTTTTGATGAAAACAAACTAAAAGTACTGCTCATTCGTTCCGATTTAAAAAAGTACGAAGGCAAGTGGTCGCTGCTCGGCGACCTGGTGCTGCCCGATGAAGGCCTCGATGAAGCAGCCTATAGGATTTTAAAACAACGTACAGGCTTAAGCGATGTTTTTTTAGAGCAGGTACATACGTTTGGAGAAATTGGAAGACACCCGGTAAACAGGGTAGTTACTGTAGCCTATTGTTCGCTCATAAATGTGCAACACCATAAATTGAAAATACTCGATAATGAATTGCACTGGCACGATGTGGATAGTATCAGCGATATGGCTTTCGATCACAAAATTATTTTTGATACCAGCCTTAGTCAATTGCAAAAAAGAGTAAGAGAGCATCCGCTTGGTTTTAGTTTATTGCCCAATAAATTTTCATTAAGGGAGCTACAAAACTTATACGAAGCCATTTTGAATGTGAAATTAGACCGTAGAAACTTTCGAAAAAAGTTCTTTTCTATGGACTTTTTAATTGATTTGGATGAAGTAGAAACCGATGTGCCACACAGGCCCGGAAAACTGTATCGCTTTGATTATGTGAAGTATGAGAAGTCGGCTAAAAATTGGAATGGCATTGCTTTTTAGCAATACAGTTTAATTTTTTTTAATTCTTAATAAATTCTTAAAAAAACTTATCAAGGTTAGGTTTTTTATTATTATAAATGCTTTAATTTGTGTACAAAATACACATTCATTTTTTAACAACGATTGCTTTATGAGAAAGATCACTCCACGAATCTTTAAAAACTTCTGTGTATGCTTAGTTTTCATTCTTAGTTCGGGTTTGGCGTATGCCCAAAATACCGTTTCGGGAAGAGTTACAGATGCACGAGGAACCGGCATTGAAGGTGCTACGGTTTCTGTAAAAGGCAGCAATGTGGCCACCGCCACTATTGCCGATGGAAGTTTTAGTTTATCTATTCCTTCAAATGCCCGCACCCTGGTTATTTCAGGAGTAGGCTACACCACTCAGGAACTTGCCATTAATGGAAGAACGAGTTTTAATGTTACCATGCAAACCGCAGCTACCGACTTAAACGAAGTGGTTGTAGTGGGCTATGGTACTGCACGTAAAAAAGACCTTACCGGTGCTGTTGCTACGGTAGGTGCAAAAGATTTTCAAAAAGGTGTTACCGGTACTCCCGAACAATTATTGGTGGGTAAGGTTGCCGGTGTTAGCATTGTTTCAAATGGCGGCTCGCCAGGTGCCGGAAGCACCATTCGCATTAGAGGTAATGCATCCATGTTATCTAATGATCCATTAATTATTATTGATGGAGTACAAACCAGTGGTGGTGGCATTGCCGGATCGCCCAACATTCTTTCAACCATCAATCCAAACGATATTGAAAGTTTCACCATTTTAAAAGATGCATCTGCAGCCGGTATTTACGGTTCTCGTGCAACCAGTGGTGTTATTATCATTACTACCAAAAAAGGAAAGAGCGGGAAACCCAAATTTAATTTCACTACTCAATATTCGGTGGGTAAGGTTTCTAAAAAAATGGATGTGTTGAGCGCCAACCAATTCAGAGATTTTGTAAACACACATGGCAATTCTTCGCAAATAGCACAAATGGGTGTAGCTTCTACCGATTGGCAAGATGAAATTTACCAAAGAGCACAAGGTGTTGACAACAACCTTAGCATTAGCGGTGGTACCAAAGGAAAATTAAAAATGCCTTACCGGGTATCGGTGGGTTACAATTTACAGGAAGGTATTTTAAAAACCGGCAAAATGGAAAGGTTTAGCGGCGGGGTTAATTTAAATCCTTCTTTATTAAACAATCATTTGAAATTTGATATAAGCGTAAAGGGTACCAAAACTCAATCTCGCTTTGCTGATGAAGGAGGTGTAATAGGTGGTGCGGTAAGATTTAATCCTACGGTACCGGTGTTTACCGGTGCAGGCATGTACAACGGTTACTACGAACTGTTAGACCCCAATACCACTACCGGATTAAAAGGTCTTGCTCCCCGAAACCCAATGGGAATGCTAATGGGCAGAGATAACCAAAGTGATGTATATAGAAGCATTGGTAATGCACAGGTAGATTATAAGTTTCATTTTTTACCCGAGTTGAGAGCCAATGTAAATGTGGGTTACGATATAGCAGAAGGTAAAGGCGAAGCAAGAGTTAACGAACAAGCGGCCGTTGATTACATGCGTCAAAGTAACAATGCCGGTGTAGGTAACGGACGAATTGCTCCTTACAAACAAAAGTTCAATAATACTTTCTTAGAATCTTATTTAAATTATGCTACCGATATAAATGCCATTGATAGTAGAATTGATTTAACGGCAGGGTATGGTTGGTACGATAATATTTATAAGAACTATGCATTGCCTACTTATTTTGCCAACGGTGTTTTATCCGATAGCATTACGGGCTTCCCTTACGATGAACCACAGCATCGTTTAATATCTTACTACGGTCGTGCAAACTTTACCATCATGAATAAATATTTGCTCACCGGTACTTTCCGTAGAGATGGTTCTTCAAAACTAAATCCCGATGGAAGATGGTTGAATTATTTCTCCGGTGCTGCTGCATGGAAAATAAGCGAAGAAAATTTCCTTAAAAACAGCAAAGTAATATCCGACCTTAAATTAAGAGGCAGTTATGGTATTACCGGCCAGCAGGAAGGTATTGGTATTTACTCTTACCTCAATGTTTATAATTTAAGTACGGCTACTGCCATGTATCAATTAGGCAACGATTTTTATTATATGGCTCGTCCTGCTTCTTACAATCCACGCCTGGCATGGCAGGAAACTTATACCAGCAGTGTGGCCCTGGATTATGGTTTGTTTAATAACCGCATTACCGGTACCATTGAAGCATATCTGAAAGAAAGTGAAGGTTTGCTCAACAGTGTATCGCAACCGGCCGGTATCAGCTTTGCTCCGGTAGAGTTTATGAACATAGGTACCATGGAAAATAAGGGTATTGAATTTACCATCAACACTGTTGCAGTTAAATCAAAAAATTGGAATGTTGATTTTGGATACAATGTAACCTACAACAAAAATAAAATTACCAAACTTACCCAGTTTGACGATCCATCTTATGAAGGTATTCGCTGGGGTGGTCGTTCAGGCGGAACCGGTGGTTCTATTCTTATAAATTCAGTAGGGCATCCATTTGGTTCTTTTTACGTATTTAAACAAGTATATGGTGCCGATGGTAAACCCATTGACAACCTGTTTGAAGATTTAAACAGAGATGGTGTAATTAACGATAAAGATTTGTACAGGTACAAATCAATTAACCCCGATGTATTGATGGGCTTTAGTGCCAATATTGGTTACAAAAAATGGAATCTTGGTTTTGTAGCAAGAGCAAGCATCGGCAACTATATTTATAACAACGTAGCCAGTGCCACCGGAACCTATAGAAACCTATTTGATCCATTGGGTTATTTAGCCAATGTTTCTACAGAAATTTTGAAATCCGGTTTTTCGGGAACTGGGGATAAATACTTTAATTCCGATTACTATATTCAAAATGCATCTTTTGTACGATTGGATAATATTAATGTAGGATACAACTTTGGTAAAGTACTCGACAATAAAGCCAACCTTCGTTTTGTAGGTACTTTGCAAAATGTATTTGTAATAAGCAAATACAAAGGTGCTGATCCGGAAATTGGTTCGGGTATCGACAACAGTTTTTATCCAAGGCCACGTACCCTTACTTTAGGATTAAACTTCGATTTCTAATTTTCAAACAAACTGTATAAATCTATTTATATGAAACAGAATATTTTCAAGACATCGTTCATAGCAATGGTAAGTTTGTTTACCATTAGCTCATGCGATAGCAATCTTGATTTAATGCCAACCAACGATCTTACTCCCGAAGTACTGTATCGTACGCCGGCAGGTTATAAGCAATCGCTTGCAAAATTGTATGGTACCATGGCGCTCACTGGAAACGCAGGCCCTGCGGGCTCTGCCGATGTGTTCTTTCCGGGTTCGGATGAGGGGCAAAACTCCGATTTCTTCCGTACCTATTGGAATGCACAGGTATTAAGTACCGATGAAGCGGTTACTGCATGGGGCGACCCGGGTTTACCCGATTTTCATGCCATCAACACAGCGCCTGCTAATTTGTTTTTGCATGGCCTGTATTATAAAACCATGTACCAGGTGGCCATTGTAAACGAGTTCTTACGTCAATCAACAGACGAAAAATTAGCTTCAAGAAATATTAGCGGCGCCGATGCCGATGCTATCAGAGGGTATAGAAACGAAGCCCGTTTTTTAAGAGCATTTGATTATTGGGTAATGATTGACCTGTTTGGCAATCCACCATTTGCTACCGAAGCCGATTTAGTAGGTGGCCCAAGCCCACGCCAAATAAGTCGTGCCGAACTGTTTGATTATATTGAAGCAGAATTGCTGGCGATTGAAACCAGCTTACCTGCTGCACGTACCAATGAATATGGCCGTGCCGATCAGGCTGCTGCTCAAGCATTGCTGGCTCGCTTATATTTAAATGCATCCGTTTATACTGCTGGTGCTAAAGTAAAAAATACCGAAGCAGCTACTTATGCTAAAAAAGTAATTGATGCAGGATATACTTTAATGACAAATTACAGCTACTTGTTTATGGCTGATAATGATGTGGCCAATACCGAGTCTATTTTTACCATTAACTACGATGGTATAAAAACTCAAGGTTTTGGTGGCCCTACTTTTTTAATTAAAGGTGGTACAGGAGGCAATATGGTTTCTGCAGATTATGGAATGAACGAAGGCTGGGGCGGACACAGAGCCACTAAAGCATTGGTACAAAAATTTGACGACCCAAGCGGAGCAACCGATAAACGCCCTATGTTTTTTACCAATGGCCAGTCTTTGGAAATTGCTAATATCACTCAATTTAAAGAAGGTTATGCCGTTACCAAATACAAAAACAAAAGAAGAAACGGAACCAATGGCAGCAGCACCACTTTTGCTGATACCGATATTCCTTTATTCAGGCTGGCAGAAATGTATCTTATTTATGCTGAAGCGGTAAAAAGAGGTGGAACCGGTGATGCAAACTTAGCATTAACCTATATCAACAACCTTCGTCAAAGAGCTTATGGCAATACATCGGGTAATATTACTGCCGGCGACCTAACCCTCGATTTTATTTTAGATGAAAGAGCAAGAGAATTATATTGGGAAGGACATCGTAGAACCGACCTGGTTCGTTATGGCAAATTTACCGATGGCAGTTATGTATGGCCCTGGAAAGGTGGAGTAGCTTCGGGCACAGGTGTACAGGATTATAAAAACATTTATCCAATACCTGCATCCGATTTAAATGTGAACAGAAACTTACAACAAAACACAGGTTACTAATTCATTAAAAAAATATTATCATGAAAAATATTCTAAAAACATTGCTGGTACTCGTAACAGGTGCAGCCATGTTATATTCATGCAAAAAAGACGAAAACCAGGTACTCTTCCAGGGAGGCACAGCGCCGGTACTTTCGGCATCTACTGCTTCTATTTCACTTGGTTTTATTACACAAACCGATAGAGCGGTGTTGTTAAACTGGACCAACCCCGATTATAATTTCAATACCGGTATCAGTTCACAGGATGTTTCTTACACTTTTGAAATTGATACCGTGGGAGCCAATTTTACCAATCCTAAAAAACAGCAGGTAACCATTGCCAACAATCTTTCATTCGACCTTACCCAAGGCCAGTTGAACGATTATTTATTAAACCAATTGGAGTTAAAGCCTGCAATGCCGCACCAAATTGAAATGCGTATTATCTCAAGCATCGGTGGGGTAGAAGCCACTAAATTAATTTCCAACAAACTTACTTATACTATTACACCCTATGCCATTCCTCCTAAAGTTGACCCTCCTGCATCGGGTGAATTGTATATGGTAGGTAGTGCCACACCGGGCGGTTGGAACAATCCGGTACCATCACCTGCACAAAAATTTACCAAAGTAAGCGAAACATTGTATGAACTTACTGTAGATATTTCTCCGGGTGGCTCATACCTCTTCTTACCGGTAAATGGTAGCTGGAGTGCTAAGTATGGTTTTATTGGCAGCAACAATACTAATAATGTTAACGGCGACGATTTTAAAGCCGAAGGCGGTGATATGCTGGCTCCTTCTACCAGTGGAAGCCACAAAATAGTGGTGGATTTCCAAAGAGGAAAATGGACCATTACCAAATTATAATTTTTAAAACTGATTGCATCAATCAAAATAGTTTAAAATGAAAAAAATATTTTATCTCTGCGCTGCCGTTTTAATTGGCTTTGCGTCCTGCGACAAGGTAGATAACCTGCCCGTTTATGGCAACGGTACGGCACCGCAGTTAACAGCTTCTGCTGCATCGGTAGCGCCCACTGCTGCTGATTCAAATAATGTAGCACTTACGTTAAACTGGACCTATCCCAATCATGCTACCGACTCTTCCTTAATAAAGTATGTAGTAGAAATTGATTCGGTAACTAAATCTTTTAATAACCCTATTCGCAAAACGGTAAGTGGCGTACTCACTACTGATTTTATTGCAAAAGAACTCAACACCGCATTACTTGCACGTGGCTACGCTTTTAATATTGCTGTAAGTATGGAGGTAAGAGTGATATCTTCTTATGCCAATAACAACGAAAGGCTCATTTCAAATGTACTGCCCATAAGCATTACTCCTTATAAAGTGCCGCCAAGAGTAGCATTGCCCATTACCGGCAAACTCTTTATTGTAGGATCTGCCACCATGGGCGGATGGAACAATCCTGTGCCAACGCCTACACAAGAATTGGCAAGATTGGATGAAACCACCTGGGGCGGTGTTTTTGAAATGAATAGCGGTAGCCATTATTTATTATTACCCGAAAACGGTAGTTGGGATAATAAATTTTCTGTAGCCACCAATACCATTCCGGGTTTAAACGAAGGCGGCGATTTTGGATTTAATTTGCCCGATAATATTCCAGGCCCTTCCAATGCAGGCTGGTATAAAATAATTGTAGATTTTCAAACCGGAAAATTTAAAGTAACGCCTTACGCCAATGCTTTGCCTACCGATTTATTTTTAGTAGGTGATGCTACACCCGGCGGATGGAACAACCCTGTTCCGGTACCATCGCAACAAATGACCCGTTTAAATGCATCGCAATGGAGCATATCGCTCAACTTTACCGGAAGTGGCAAATACCTTTTGTTACCGGTGAACGGAAGCTGGAGCGTAAAATATGCGGTACCCGACAATACCGTAACCGATTTGTGGAAAGGCGGAGAACTACTTTACAATAGCGGTCAGGATATACCCGGCCCCAACACAGCCGGAACAAAAACTTTGTTGGTTGATTTTGCCACAAAAGAAAACTACGCTGTAGGGAAATTTACAGTTACTCCATAAAATTGCATAATATAATTTTTTACGAGGCTGTCTCAAAAGTCCGAGACAGCCTCTTTTTATTCAGTAAGGGGATGGAGAAATTTTTTGTTTAAGCGATTCTCAANNTTACTTTTGATACATCCTCTTTTGTTAATCATCCTATTATAAAAGGAATCATTCTGTGTTTTTATAAATACGATTGGCGCTACTGAAATTTTTTCAACGCAATATTATACTAATGATTTTCAGATTTTGATTTTTTTGGATGGGGTAAAAGGAATTGCATAAATTTGAGAGTTGGCTGTAATGCTGTGACACTTCCTATAAAGCAGTCAGTTAATTTTTAAATTTTACAAAAATGATTAGACGAATTCACATAGCTGTTATTGCGACAATTTTCATTATTTCGTCTTGTGCAACTTCAATGACTCCAATGCAAGTGAACAGTACGCTACCCACTTTGACAAAATCAAAATATATCACACAAGCACAAGCAGACGAGAAAGTGAAAGACGGCACTTGTAAATACTTAGTAAAAAACAGAACTTACGCTGCACCTATGGGACTTTCAACAAAAGAAGATTTAAAATATGGAGCAAAAGGAATTGACGAATGGGTTAAACTTGATGGCGGCAATGCTTATGTTCTAAAAAATTTCAAGTGGGTTACAGTAGACCATAATGGCAGCACTCAACTTACTATTGATTTTGACACTATGATATGTGAGTGACCTTGCTACAATACTTTCGAATGAAGTATTAGTTTTAGATTTAGAAATATAAATTTCACTTAATAGTTCGTTTCAACAACTCGACAACAAATTCATAAGTTAGAAAATTAATAGCATTGGTAGCAGGTAAAGTTGTTCAACTAAAATCAGGTAAACAATATTTGACTATCCAAAGAACAATCGGAGACAGTAGCAATTAGGTGACTCCGCCTCGTTTCGTGTCTTCACGAAACGAAATAAACGGAATGTTATGCAATCAATAATAATGTCTTTGTATTCAACTTTTTTTCAATGAAGATGGTTCCGGTTGTATTTTTTTGCAGTTAAAATTTGCGGCCAGATAGTTGGAAATTTCATGCAAAAAAAAAGACGGTACTATGTTCGATGTAGAGTATGCTAATAATTTACCAAATGGCAGAGGCCGAATTACCTATTCTGATGGCAGAGCATACACCGGAATATAGGTTAATGGCGCTTATCAAAAATAGCCGGCGGCTAACATCGGAATCAGTTGCACATCGGAAAAAAATAGTATTAACACTTCAATTTTTTTCTTCCGGTTGTTGCCCGGGTTCTATAATCAATCTCAATGTAGGATCGTTGGATAAAAAATTCCCAAGCCAGTTATAGCATAGTTTTAGTTTGTTTTTGAAACCGGCGATGGGCAGTATATGAATGATCAACCACATGCACCATGCAATAAACCCTTTAAAAAAGCCAATCGGTAATTCTGCTACGGCTTTATATTTGTTGATAATGGCCATTTGCCCTTTGTTGAAATAGCTAAACGATGCCTGCGGTTTGCTTTTTAAAATATTTTTAAAATTTTTCCCTAACAAAGTTCCCTGCTGTATGGCTACCTGTGCTACCTGCGGGTGGCCTTGCGGAAACTTTTTATCTGTAAACTGGCAACAAATATCGCCTATGGCAAATACATTGGAAGTACCAGCAACAAGGTTGTAATTATTTACAGCAACTCGCCTGTTTTTTAAAATGGATGTTTGGGGTAATCCGTTTATTGTATTTGCAATTACACCAGAAACCCAAATGAGTGTTTTGGCTTTTATTTGTTCATCATTAGATAGGAAAACAACATCGCTATGATAATCTTTTACAGCAACAGAAAGTTTTACCTGTACACCCATTTTTGCTAAAGCTTTCAAAGCTTCTGCCTGCGATTTTTTCGACATGGTGCCCAGCAAACTATCTGCGGCATCTATCAGAAATATTTGCATAGGAAATGCTTTCAACTCGGGGTAGTCCTTCAATCGAATGTGCTTGTTCATTTCTGATAGCATACCTGAAAGCTCAACCCCTGTGGGGCCGCCACCGGCAATTACAAAAGTTAGCAACTTACTTCTATCTTCGGCATCCTTCGTTTTGCAAGCCTGCTCCAACTTACAAAGGATTGAATTTCGTACTCGCAAAGCATCAGTGATGTTTTTTAAGGGTAATGCTTTTTCGCTAATGGAGTTAATGCCAAAATAATTTGTTTGAGTACCCTGTGCAAAAACCAGGTAATCGTAATGAAGGTTGCCTGCGCTGGTATAAACAATATTTTGTTCTACATCAACCTGCTTAAATTCTCCCTGGTAAAAACGAACATTATCTTTTCCCTGTAACATTTTACGAAAAGGGTAGCTTATATTGGATGGTTCAATAAACGAAGAAGCTACCTGGTAAATGAGCGGCGGAAAATAATGGTAGTTGTTTTTGTCTATTAAAATAATTTCAACATCTCTTAGTGCGTAAAGATTTTTAATAAGGTTAATTCCGGCAAAGCCACCACCTATAACCACTATTCTTTTTTTCATGTTTTTTAAGTGGGTTATAATTCAACACGGTTTAAAATATATTGCTGTGTATCTAAAGTTATAGCTACAATGCTATCATTTATATGCCGATAAAGATGCCGACCCTGGCCCAATAATTCATTTTTGCTTTTTATGTTTAAAGAATGGTTATTGGCTTTATAGCGTCCCGAAATGAATGCAGCATTTCTAGTTTTTGCAACCAAAAGATCTCCTTTTTCGAAATAAAAGAATTGAATGCCCGGATGATTTTTAATTTCCCATTTTCCAATTAATTTACTATCGTTTTTTATGGTAAATTGATTATGGTAGATTACAAAAAGAGCCAAAGTACATCCTGTAATAATTGCCAGCGAAGGTGCTACCAGCTTTTTTAAGAAGCCATTGTGAGCAACTAACCCGGATGTAGAAAAAAAGTATCGTATAAAACTTTTTGAATAAATGGCTAATAAAATACACCCTGCAATAAACAACGAAACCGATGTAAGCAATGCTGCTATATCAAACATAAAGTTGAGTAGCATAATATTTAAACTCAGGGGAACAAAAAGAACTATGCCCAATTTTCGGGTTCGTGGAAATAGTACCAGCAACCCTACTGTAACTTCAATAAGCCCAATTATTACCTGGTAGGCTGGATGATAGTTGTAAAATGCCCAGGTAAGCTGCGTGCCGTTTAACTGCCCAAGGGTTGTATCGTTTAAATAATACTCAACAGAAAATTGCAGCCTGCATACTTTTACAATTCCATAAACCAGCATAAGAATGCAAATAAAATAACTACATGCTGCTTCCATATAATGGATACTCTTTTTCATTTTATGTTTTTAATTAATGTTAAAATTTAAAACTCAATCGAATTTTATACTCATGTTTATGAAGTTTATGGTCATGCTTTCACATTGCTGTATTAAATCCTGTCCTATGTTTCCATAAATGCTACTTCGTTTTTCATCAAAATAGGTTGGCAAAATGCTCACATTTTTTAGCACAAATATTTTATCATTAACAGCAATGTGGAAGTCTTTTTTATATGCCTTAAATGCTCTAACTCCGGCTGCGCCCCCCAGGTTTACAATGCTAACTGTATTGTTAGCAACAATTTCTTGTTGGTTCTCTAAATAGTAGGGTGAGTAAAGAAGGGTACTATCGGCACCAGTGTCCAAAGTAAAAAGCCTGTTGTTTAATACAATTAATGGCGTGAGTTCGTCCATTGCCAAATTGGGTAATAAAGTTTCTTTGATTGTATCTTTTAAAACAATAAAATGCCCATCCCTGGTAGTTTGTACTTGTTTTAATGCTTCAATAATTGGATAACCCAATATGCCGTTTATTTGGTAATTTATTTCTGCAAACTTTAAAGCATCATCTTTCAAAACAAGAAAAATACTGTTTCTAATTTCAATAGACCCCAATTTTAACATAGGGCAAATGGCCAGGTTGGCATATACATCTTCTCCGGTAATTGTACCTACTTGTATAGAAGCCGGAATAAGTTTCATTCCCAAAATTTTGGCTGTTGTTTCTGTTACTGTTGAAATATTTGCACCTGTATCAAAAATAAAATTGCTGCTATCTTTCTCCGTGCAAATTGTTAAGTTGTTTAACCCTGCTTTGTCTTTATTCATTTTCAGCCTGGTTTGTTCTTTTATTTTTACCAGTTGAGCAGGTTGGTTTGCTAAAGCAGTCCAAATTTTAAGATTGTTTTCAGCATTCTTTCTAATGTATTCGGAAATGAAACGGCCATAGTTTTGTATAATATATTCAATTGATTTTTTTGCTTCTTTGTAATCATATCTTTTAACAGCGTTATCCTCTTTTATTTTATATAGTTTATAAACTAAGGAATCAGCTAGTTTCGTTTTAGAATGAATGAGCCAGTTAATTTTTTGATTAGATGATTCTATTTGGTTAAAAGCATTCAACAAATGGGCTTCAATAATATACTGATGCACATGAGTAAGATTGGTTTTCTGCAATTCATATTGTTCGGTTGCCTTGAAAAAATCTTTTTGGGATATCAAAGCATAAATACTTTCAAATGTTGTACAATTTTTTTGTGCAACCAGGCTAATGCTTGATATGGAAAGTAGTGCCAGTAGTATTGCTTTTATTTTTTTCAACTTTCAAATTTTACTATCAGTTAAAGCCTTTATTATACTTCAAAGTTGAGTACGACAGCTCAAATAGTAAAACCAAACGGGTGTCAAATGGCATTTTAAATTGATGAATCATCCATTTACGGTAATTAACTGTTTTTGTTTTTTCAACTTTATTTTCTTGATTATTCGAAACTCTGTAACGGATACATTTTATTTTTTTTTAACCATTTACAATACAACCTGAAAAAATAAAATTCACACGCAAAATTGTTCAGTTCATAACCTTCTGCATTGTTCTTTTTTATATGGGAAGATAGCTTTGTCTTTCAATTATAATAAACAACAAACAATTAATATGAGTTTTAAAACATTGATATATGCACTTGCCTGTTTATCCTTTTCGGTAGTGATAGGTGCAGCCGTTTATGAGCATGTAGCAGTTGTTCCCAATTGGAAGGTTGCCCCGCCTGTTTCCCTGAGTATGTTTCAAGGAGAATATGGCTTAAACCCGGCTCCATTTTGGATTGCCATCCATCCTGTAACATTGGTGCTACTATTAGCTTCAATACTGTTTTTTTGGAAAACGGAAAGTAAAAAGTATGTATTGATTACCGGTATTGGCTATTTAATTGTACTGATTATCACTTTTATATTTTTTGTTCCCGAATTAATTGCTATCACTCAAACAACTTTCGGCCAACAGGTAGATCCATCATTGATTAAAAGAGCTAAGCTGTGGGAAACCTTAAGCCTTGTTAGGCTTTCTTTTTTAATAATACTGGCAATTGTTGCATTGATAGGGCTCACAAAATGCCGGCCTCATCATGATGCCAGTTACTAATTATTTTGTTTTCAAATATCATTTATGATTTATAAAATGCGTTGGCAGTTGTTCCAAAATATATGCAGTGCCGGCTATTGATACTATTAAATATTAAAAACTTTGTTATGGTAAAAAATGTAATGGTTATTTTATCTTTTTTAATTCTTAAAAACGGATACGGACAAGTTATAGTAAAAGATAGTATGCCTGCTTCTTTTGACTGGAGCCTTCATATAGTGGATGCTCCATATTTTATGGATGCTGTAAAAACAGAAGCAGTAAGAGCTAATGACGATGTTGCTCCATTTACGGGAAAGCTAAAGTTTCAACATTATAAAAATAGTTATCGTAACCTTAGCATGATGCAGTCAACCGATATGGCCCGAAACCTGCATGGTAGCTTATATTACGGGCACAATGTATTGTGGAGTAAATTGGTAAAGCCCAGCACTACAAAAAAATATATTTTAAATAGGGTACTTGCAAATGTTACAGCATTGGGTACAGATTACCTGGCAATTAAGCTGCCTTACGGTTATGCTTTTCAGCATGAAGAATTTCATCGTGCAGTAATGTCAACAAGGCATATTTACAGTTATGATGAAGTGTGGAATTTTGGCAAAGGGTTGGATATTGCTGTTACCGGGGTAAAAGACGAAGACCTTATATATCTAAAACAAAAACATCCTGCCGACCTTGTTCGCTTAGCTTCTGCGGGTGTAGAAGGGGAGTACAGGTACCTGCAAAGAATGAGAGAAGATAATTTTTTTAAACAAACTAATTATCCTATGATAGGTATTTCTTTGTTAGGAACTTTTCATGCAGTAAACTATGTAAACCTTCCATTTGCCAAAAGGTTTAATTCAATTACAGACAGTATTTTGGCTCATGACAGAGATAATGTTTTAGCAAGAGATTTTATGGGATACGATTTTTCTGCCTGGGTTTATGATTTGTTTCGCCCAAATGAACCATATGAGCAGCGGGGAAACTGGCCGGGCGGAGTGGGAATTAAACGTCCAATAAAAGAGAGTGATTTGACACCGGAAATGAAAAAGTTTTTAAGAAAAACTGGCAACTGGCAGTACCTGAACTTTGTGTCGCCTTTTATGATTGGTATAAACAGGCTGCAACTTAAAGAGGGTTATTTTTTTAATTTTGCTCTGCGAAGTGTACCTACTTCTTTCGGGTATTATGCAGGCGGCGATTTTTTTCTCGACTTCAATAAGCGTCAAATGATGATTTGCATTGCTGTAAACAAAAGTAAAAATTTAGTGCTGCCGTCATTTGATTGGAGTTATCATAATTTTAAAAAAGCGGCTAATGACCGATTAAGTACCAGCTTTCAAATATCTACATGGCTGCAGCCTAAAGATCAAATGTTTGCCGCTCAAAAGAGCAGCTTTGGGTTTTCAATTGGGGCTCAACCAAAATTAAAAATTTCTAAAAACGTATCATTGATTGCCGATTTTAACTACAAAACCAAAGGCTGGGTTTTTAGTAACCCTTATCTCGATGATAAATTTACAGGACGGTTTGGATTTAATGTAAGTACACGGTAATATTATTGATTAATCGAAATTTTGTTTATTCTGGATTTGCACCTGAATATTAAAGAAATGAAACTTTTATATGAAGGCTCCAAAATTTTATCTCAAATCATTAGCTATGAAACCTCGCCCCGGTTCGTATTCTAAGATATTACCAAAATATTAAGCAGCTAAACTCACTTCATATGGTTTTGGCTGTTAACAAAAAATATTAATCATCTTTTTTAACAACTTATCTAAAGTTTTTGATGGAGATTAGAATATTCGGTTCGTGTGCCACCGAAAGGAGGTATCTGTCTTTATTAATGCCCGATTTATTTATCAAGGCTTTCTTTCAACCTCTAAACCGAAAGTGCCCAAAATAATTTTATTGAAAGTGTGAGAAATAAATTGCAAAGCTCTAATTCTACTCACAATCCAAAAAAAAATAGTGCATTGTAGGGTTTGATTAAGCGAATAGCTTCAAATTGCCTGCTACAATCCCCCTTTTTTTACAAGCATATTCTTCGTTTCTTTGCAGCTCAAAGATTGTTCACCTATATATATGTAATATTATATGACATCACCCGGACTTCGTTTTAGGCAGGCCATGCAAAAAGAAAACCCACTTCAAATTGTGGGCGCCATCAATGCACAACATGCTTTAATAGCACAGCAGGCAGGCTTCAATGCCATTTATCTTTCGGGTGGAGGCGTAGCAGCAGGTTCGTTGGGCATTCCCGATTTAGGTATAACCACTTTAGAAGATGTGTTGATTGATATCAGTCGCATTACCAATGTTTGTAATTTACCGCTTATGGTAGATATTGATACCGGTTTTGGGCCCTCGGCTTTTAATATCAATCGTACTGTTCGTTCTTTAATTAAAGCAGGTGCTGCTGCATTGCATATTGAAGACCAGGTAGGCGCCAAACGATGTGGCCACCGGCCGGGAAAAGAAGTGGTTGCCAAAGACGAAATGGTAAATCGCCTAAAAGCCGCCGTAGATGCCCGCACCGATGAAAACTTTGTAATAGGTGCACGTACCGATGCATTCGCTACCGAAGGCTTAGAAAAAACTTTGGAAAGAGCGGTTGCTTATAAAGAAGCCGGCGCCGATTTTATTTTTGCAGAAGCAGTGCCCGATATTTCCGATTATCAAAAATTTGTGGATGCCACCGGTATTCCTGTGCTGGCCAATATTACAGAATTTGGAATGATAAAAATGTACACGGTTGAGGAATTAAAAAACGCCGGTGTAGGCCTCATTTTGTATCCGCTATCAGCTTTTAGAGCTGCAAACAAAGCCGCTCAAAATGTGTACGAACATATTAGAAAAGAAGGTACGCAACAAAATGTGTTGGATACCATGCAAACCCGTAAAGAGTTGTATGAAACCATCGGCTACTATGATTATGAACAAAAATTAGATGAACTTTTCAAACAAGGAAAATAATGTCAACAAACGAGGCACCGGCATTTAAGCCAAAAAAAAGCGTAGCATTATCGGGAGTGGCCGCAGGTAACACTGCATTGTGCACAGTAGGTAAAAGTGGCAACGACCTGCATTACAGAGGGTACGATATTCTCGACCTTGCTGAAAAAGCAAGTTTTGAAGAAACCGCTCACCTGCTCATTCACGAACAGTTGCCAACTCAGGTTCAATTAAATGCATACAAAGCAAAATTGAAAACCTTAAGAGGTTTGCCGCAAGCTATCAAAGAAATTTTAAAAAATATTCCCGCATCTGCACATCACATGGATGTGTTGCGCATTTATACTGCTGCGCTCGGAAGCATTCAACCCGAAAAAGAAAATCATCCAATGGATGAAGCCAGGGATATTGCCGATAAATTAATGGCTTCTTTTAGTTCGGCATTATTGTATTGGTATCACTTTTCACACAACGGTAAAGAAATAGAAGTAGAAACAGATGATGATACCATTGGCGGACATTTTTTGCACCTGCTGCATGGTACCAAACCATCTGCATCATGGGTGCATGCCATGCAGGTTTCCTTAAATTTATATGCCGAGCATGAGTTCAATGCATCTACATTTACTGCCAGGGTAATTGCAGGTACTGGTTCTGATATTTATTCTGCAGTAACCGGCGCCATTGGCGCCCTGCGTGGGCCTAAGCATGGTGGTGCCAATGAAGTGGCGTTCGAAATTCAAAGCCGTTATTCATCACCCGACGAAGCCGAGGCAGACATTAGAAACCGATTGGCACAAAAAGAAGTGATTATTGGTTTTGGCCATCCGGTTTATACCATTTCGGATCCACGCAATGTGGTGATAAAAAATATTGCTCATCAATTATCGCAGGAAGCCGGCGATATGCTTTTATACAATATTGCAGAGCGATTAGAAACCGTAATGTGGAACGAGAAAAAAATGTTTCCCAACCTCGATTGGTTTTCGGCGGTATCGTATCACTTAATGGGAGTGCCTACTTTGATGTTTACTCCTTTATTTGTGGTATCAAGAATTACCGGATGGAGTGCACATATTATTGAGCAACGAATTGATGGAAAAATCATTCGCCCAAGTGCCAACTATACCGGCCCCGATAACAGGGCATTTGTAGAAATAGAAAATAGATAAACATACATTCATCATAAAATTAAAATAAAGATGTCGTCGTACATTTCAAATGAAAGACCCCAACCCGATAAGGTATTAGCAGATATTGCAGACTATGTGCTCAATTACGAAATTAAAAACGATTTAGCCTGGTCAACAGCGCACTACTGCCTGTTAGATACTTTGGGCTGTGGATTGGAAGCACTCACTTATCCTGCTTGTACAAAATTATTGGGCCCTGTTGTGCCCGGAACCACGGTTCCCAATGGCGCCAAAGTGCCCGGAACTTCTTTTCAGTTAGACCCTATTCAGGCAGCTTTTAATATTGGCGCCATTATTCGTTGGCTCGATTTTAACGATACCTGGCTGGCAGCAGAGTGGGGACATCCGTCCGATAACCTTGGTGGAATTTTAGCAACCGCCGATTGGATTTCGAGAACCAATGTAGCTAATGGAAAACCTGCATTGCAAATGAAAGATGTGCTGGATGCAATGGTAAGAGCACATGAAGTACAAGGCGTATTGGCACTTGAAAACTCTTTTAATAAAGTAGGACTCGACCACGTAATATTAGTAAAAGTTGCTTCAACGGCAGTGGTTGGTAAATTGCTTGGTTTAAACAGGGATGAATTGATTAATGCTATTTCATTGGCATTTGTAGATGGACAATCATTAAGAACTTATCGTCATTCGCCCAATACCGGAAGCAGAAAATCGTGGGCTGCAGGCGATGCAACTTCAAGAGCAGTTCGCTTAGCGTTGATAGCCAAGACAGGTGAAATGGGCTATCCATCTGTATTAACCGCCAAAACCTGGGGCTTTTATGATGTATCATTTAAAGGCAATGAATTTAAGTTTCAAAGAGACTATGGTTCTTATGTAATGGAAAATGTATTATTCAAAATTTCTTTCCCTGCCGAGTTTCATTCGCAAACAGCCGTAGAAGCAGCTATGACCTTGCATCATCAATTAAAAGCAATGGGCAAATCGGCCGATGATATTAAGCATATCA
The DNA here is from genome assembly GCA_002352045.1 of Chitinophagaceae bacterium UBA2793. GTDB lineage: Bacteria > Bacteroidota > Bacteroidia > Chitinophagales > Chitinophagaceae > Ferruginibacter. The sequence goes on from DEHT01000071.1 coordinate 36,121, forward strand.
ACATTCGCACACACGAAGCTGCCATTCGCATAATTGATAAAAAAGGGCCACTCAACAATCCGGCCGACAGAGACCATTGCATTCAATATATGGTAGCTGTGCCATTAATTTATGGTCGATTAACAGCTGCCGATTATGAGGATGCTATTGCAACCGACCCAAGGATTGATGCACTAAGAGATAAAATACAGTGTGTGGAAGATGTACAGTTTACAAAAGATTATCACGACCCCGAAAAACGCTCTATTGCCAACGCACTAACGGTAACGCTAAACGATGGCACTGTTTTAAACGAAGTGGAAGTAGAATATCCTATTGGGCATAAGCGCAGAAGGGAAGAGGGTATTCCGGAATTGATTAAGAAATATAAAATAAACCTGGCAAGGGTTTTCCCCGAAAAACAACAAAAGACCGTATTGGAAAATTCGTTGGAATTAAATAAACTAATGAATTTGCCAGTGAACGAATTTGTAGATTTGTTGGTAGTATAATTTTTGTTTGCCATAAATGGAATACAGGAAAAAAAATTAACAGTTGTCTTTCTATTTTGGTACGGTATTATTGGTATTTAATAAGACAACTATTTTTTCACCTTAAACATTTCTACCATGACAAAAGGACAAAAAACAGGTGCATTGCTTTTAGCTGGATTGGCAGCATTTGCCATTTATAAGCTCTCAAAAATGACAGGAGAGGAGAGAGCAAAACTGGCCGGCAATATCAAAGAAAAAGGCCGCAAACTTTGGGATAAAGTGAACAGCAAAAATACCTTTGCCGAAAATGCAGAAAATGCATTTGAAAAAAGCAGCAACTAAAAACATGTAATTAATCTTGCAACGGCTCCGCACCTTCGGTATGGAGCCGTTGTGGTTTTACAAAAGACTACTTCTACTATTCAATATTGGTGCAAAGAAATTTTGCAAAAATTTTAGATAATAAGCATATAAAAGGTTTTTTGCAAAACCACAGTACCCAGTCGTATAAAACCTCCAGCCTGCTAGTGGGTTTTTGTCGCCCACATGTGAGTTTTTTTAATGCTTCAAAACGGATTTTTTAAGTCTTATACAGATATTTTGCGGTTGGTATTGTTGGGAAGAGTTACATTTTACCTTCTTAAAAACCATTCAAAATCTACATTCTCTCTTCTGTTAGTAGGTTGTTGTTTACCACCGGTAAGTTCGCTTACTTTCCGGCTTACATATTGTTGTAACTCCTGTACACTTACCTGTCCGTCAAAATTTCCTCCTTCTTTATCTGCGGCTTTATCTTCAATTCCTTTTCTTACACAGTAAGTAAATACGCCATTGTTCCACCTGGCCGATTCCAGAGCAAACTCCATTCCTCCGGCTGCCGAAATAATTACAGCGCCATTGCTACCATTGAGGTCGGTGAAAAGTTTTTGCATCATATCAAATGTATTGGCAGCAGCAATATCTTTATTGCCACCCAATTTTATTACACCTCTTGGTGAAATACCTTTTACATTTCCCGAAGTATCGGTGCTGATGCTTACATTTTGTTTTACCAATGCTTCTTTATCCAACGCACCGGAATGGCAGGCATCAATCAGCATTAATTTTTGCCTTGCAGGAATATCGGTCAACAGGGCTTCAAGGTCGTCGTACAAAATACCTCTCTTCTCAGGATTATTAAATTCATTGTCCCAGGTGGCATAATAAAAGTCAAATGTTTTGCTTAAAAGTCCATGCCCTGTAATGGCTAATATTACCCGGTCGTTTACAGTGGTACCGGCTAATTTATTTTTGATGGCCAATATATTTTCTTTGATAGCCTTTTTATTAATGAAAGTGTCCATTTCAATGTTGCTATACAAGTTACTAAATGTATGAGCTAAGTCTCTTACATCTTTGGCAGCATATTTTAAATTCATACTGCTGTCTTTATATTGATCAACGGCAATACCAATAAAGTAAGTTTTGGAAGGTTGTGGTTGATCGTATTTTGCAAATACTTCTACCTGTTCGCTTAAAGAGCGTGCCCCTTTGCTATTAGTACAGTACACTTTTATGGTATTGTTTCCACTTGATAGCGGAATAGTTATTTGTTTCTCTACCTGTTTTGTGTTGGGCTCTTTAATGCTAAATCCTTTTTGTTGAATAGGGCTGTTGTTTACCAATACCTGAATTGTGCTAATGGGGTAGCGGTTGTCTTTGCACTGAATATTTATGATAAATTCTTTTTTGGAAGTGATGGTTTCCACATTTGATTTATTGGTAATTCTTACAATAGGAATTTCTAAAATGGTTTCAGCCGTTTGTTCTTTCAGGTTCATACGGCTTAGTCTTTTTTCAAAAGCAGCTTTGTAGGTAGAAAGGGTACTACTGTCTGATCGGCCTAAATTTTTCAATACAATATCCGGCCGGTTAAACTGAGCATCAAATTGTTCGTAAGTATATGAGTTGTTGTTGTAGCTAAAAAGTAAGGCATCTAAGGAGCTTTTTTGTGATAGATAGTATCCGGCTTTATCAATTATGATGGCTTCTCTTTCGAGTGGCATATAAATATTGGCAATATGCGCTCCTGTATTTGCATTGTACATTTTTAACTTGCTATCGAACCCCGCAGAGGCAAGCACCTGTTCGTTGTGGTTAAGTGCAAACATAGAGCCGCCATAGTCGTGGTCGTAAATGGTAAATATTTCTTTTAGATTTTCTGCATCCAATAAGGATAAATAGTTACTCCCGTTTTGAACATAAATTTTGTCTTCATTCTTTGTTAACAGTAATTGATAAGCCGCTGCTCCGGTTTTATTGAGTTGTACTTTATTTAAAAATTTTCCTGTACTGCGGTCGTATTGCTGCAAATAACCGTTGATGGTACTTATGTAAATATATTTTTTAGAAGCTATGGGGTAACTGGCTTCGGGCAAATGAATTGTTTGTTGTACTACTCCTGCGGTATCAATAATTGAAACACCACTATCTTCCACAGCCATTAGCTGCTTACTGTATTTGTCAAATACTATTACAGAAATTGCTGTGTTGGGGAAATAAATTTTGCCAAACAACTGTTTGCCGGTATATACATTCCATCCAAAAACATGGCCTTGCTTACCTGCGGCAAATACATAATCGTTTTGATCGCTTAGGTCAAAAGCATTAATTATTTCGCCTTGTGGTAAATTAAATGCGCTTATAATATTGCCTGCAAGGTCTTCAATGCGAAAGCATGGTTCGTATTCGCAAAAGCTGATGAATTTTTTTTCATCATTCAAAAAAACTTTTCGCACAGGAGTGCTAACTCTTGCAGCAGGCAGGTGCTCCGTTTTTCCATTTCTTAAATCAACCCTGCTAATGCCGGTGTGCGTAATGGTAAGCCTGTTATCATCTTTACTAAATTCTACACCCACTAAAAAATTTGAAAAAGAGCGAATGTCTTTGTAGCTAATAACGGTATTGTGTTGAATATCCCAGTTTACAAAATTGTATAACCTTATTTGACTCCCAAGGCTAAAACGGGCGTACATGGTACGGCCATCTTTACTAAACTGTACATCGGCCAAATTGTTATAAGCTACTCTTGTGGGATAAACTCTTTGTGCATAATCTCTAAGCCTTACTACTGCAAAACTATCTTTTGCAAAAGGGTAGCATATATATTTATTGTCGTGGCTAAAAGATTCTTCGGAGTAATGCCGGTTATCGCCTTGTTGAAATACATGAATGCGGGTGGTCATCCATTTGGTATTGGTTTCTAAATCCCACACGGTTAAAAGAGAGTCGGTGGAGATAGTACTCATGTATTTTCCTTCGGAATTAATTTTTACGGATAATACTTTGCCCTTTAGTTTGTACCATCGCATCATTTCGCCTGTGCGGGTATCCCATCGGTAAACCATGCTGTCTTGCCCGGCACTGTATAGCCAATGGCTTACGGTAGGGTGCCAGGCAATATCTCTAACCCTGCCTTTGTGTTTTGAAAATATTTTTACAATACTGTCTTTTTTGTAATCAATTAATTTTACCAGGCTATCGGCGCCACATACGGCAATTAAGTTATTGTCTAAAGAAAATTTTATTTTTCTTTCTGCGGCTTTCATCTTTAAACGATAGGGCAGGCTGTAGTTATAAGCATTGTATATATTAATCAGTTTGTCGTTGCCTACACTCGCAAGATAGCGGCCATTGCTGCTGTACTCTAAGGCATTTATTTCATCGGTATGGTCGGCGAGGGTGAGAATTTCTTTACCCAGGTTTCTATCCCATATTTTAATAAGATTGTCTGCACCACCGGTGGCAAAAAATCTCGGGTCGCTGCTTTGAGCAATTTCAAAACCAAAGAGGTTGCCATTTTGAACGCCCACATTTATTTTGTTTCCCGCTTGCCAAAATTGTTTGCTGCCTTGTACCCATTTTAATCCTTCCTGGTTTTTGCCAAGGGTAAATTGTTTTTGAGAAAGCTTTAGCAGGCTGTCGGCAGCATTGTTGTTAAACAATTTTCTTTCAACATTTGCTTTTAGGTATGCAGCCCATCCTTTATTGGTATCGTCCTTTTGAAGCTCATAATAGTTACTTAACAAGATTGCGATTTTTGCCGCCAATTCAATATTTTCAGTAGCTACGGCCTGCATGCCTTCATCGAGCCAACGCTCTGCAAGATTGTTTTCAGCAATTTGATTTTGCAATTTTTGTATTTCCGTGGGTAGTTTATTTTCATCTTCTACAAAGTTGAGCAGGTATTCTTTTACATCCTTATCTACTAAGGGTGTATTGTTTATCATCCAGGTGGCATAGGTTTCTGAAATCTTGAAATAATTATTAACATACTTTGCATAATATTCCTGTACAAAATTTAAAAATAATTTTATGTGCTCGGGTTTACTGTTGAACATGCCCGACACCACATTATATCCTTTAAAAATACCCGCATTTATTTTTTGACCAAATTGTGAATTGGTTAAAGTGTCATCAGCAATCATGTCCACTACTTCTTTTATAGCGTTTTGCATGTTTGCATAGCTCAGATTTTCTGCTGTAGAGTCGCCGTAATTATAAAAATAACGGTAACTGTAAATAGGCTGTTTATAATTGTCTGTAAAATAAATGCCGTTCAGTAACTGTGGCCTCATACTAAGATTACGCCACGAAACAGGTATTTGAGTTTTTATGTAAGCAATATCATTTTTTAAAACAGTTATTTCGGGCTTTGCAATTTTTACAATGCAATGATTATTGGTAAGCTTCTCAATTTTTCCATAGCCGATATAATTCATCTTGTTGTGATGCAATGTATCGTTGGGTATTTCATGGGTATATAATTCTATTTCCTGTAAAGAATCTGTTACGCCATCGTACCTGCCTGCCAAAATGGTTATTTCTAATGAGTCGTTGATTGGTTTAGTTGATAAAACCGGAAATGCAATACTGGCTTGTTCTTTTTCGGATATAATGGGATAAGTGAAAGCGCTATCGTAGATAGACAGCTGCCGATGAAGATTATTCAACGATGCAAATGCAAGCGAAGCTTCAAATTCGCTCTTTGTTTTTTGAGCGGCTTTAAATGCCTTTGTAAAATAGTATTCAGCCTTTGTATAGTTTATTTTATTGTTCCATGCACTGCCCAAGCTGTTGTATAAGATTGCTACAGAAGGTTCTTGTTCTATTTTTTTTTGTAGTACTAATACTTCGGCTTTGTTTAAGAAAAGTAAAGCACTATCGTATTGTTCTTTTGAAATTTGTTTTTCGGCTGCTTCAATTAATTGCAGCATTTCACTCACCGCATTATTATTTTGAGCAAAAGCATTGTTGGCAAAACAATGAAAAGCTAAGGCCAATAGAAAGTAGCGCATTGTTTTAAATGTAAATGGTTTCCATAAAGCACGGAAACCATTTAAGAAAGTGGGTGGTATGTTTTTATTTTTTACCAAGATTAAGGTTGCTTAAATTAAAAGATACACTTACAAAGCCACCAATATCATAACCGGAAGTGGTGAGTTTTGATGCATCGGTGAAGTTTACTTTATCGCCCAGGGCATAGCCGTTAGTGAGCTTATTTACTTTGGCGCCTGCCGCTCCTGCGGTTATTAATATGGGTTCATTTTTGCCCAGTGCTGCACTAAGGCCCAGCAAAAAATTAATATCCTTCTTTTCGCCGGTTAACGGAATGCCAAAACCCAAAGCACCGCCCCACTTTACATTCCCTGATTTTCCGGCATAGAAATGTATAAAGGTTGACAGTAGCGGGTTGAACAAATCTTTTTTTCCGGAGCGTATGATACTATCGCTGCCTACATAAAAATTTCGGTTATTGGCAGTAAAATAAGTGAAAGCTATCCCCAACGAATTTCGTATGCGCAACATTTTTCTGCGGCTTAGTTCAAAGTATTGTACAATGGTGTCTTTTGAAATACTATCTGCCTTGGGAAATAATTCTAATTTAATATCCGAAATATCTTCCTGATCTTTTACCGCATAAGAAAATTTAAAACTGGCATTATTTATTTCGTTGAATAATTGTGCAAGCAATGCCACTTCATCCAGCATTAATCCTGGGTTTTGTGCAGCGGCTTTTCTCAATTGGCTCATCCCTTCATAATTAAGCACCGCAGCTTCGCCTATTTCTTTCAGTGTTTTATCTTCAAAAACAGTATTGGGGTTTACCAATTTTTGCTGCTGTTGTATATTTTTAATATGTATCCCTGCCTGTTGCAAACAATTTTGCATTTGCAGGTTATAGGCTTTCCCAATTTTTAATATGCTGGTTACGTCTAATTGATCGGTTCCTAAAACCTTTAGAATATTTGCCCGGGCATTAGATTTAATATAGGCTTCATCATGCCTTATATCATACTTTAATTCTTTCAACTGCAGTTTGGCTGTTTGCAATTCTTCTAATTTATCGCTTACCTGTTGAAGGTTTTCAAAGTTACTGGTATAGTTTTCAACTGTACTCAGGTAATTGAAAGTGGCATTGTCTAATCCATCGGCAGTAAGGTTTCCTCTTTTTTTAGGAAGGTCTAAATTTGGAAGGCCGTTCATAATTCCACCCAGTCCTCCTGCCAGCACACTTATGGGGTTGAATGCATTATCGAATCCCACTTCTTCGTCAACCGGGTTTTTATATGCTGTAACTTTTGCATTCCAATAAAATGGATTGTAATTATTAAGTTCCAGCATTATTCTGCCATTCTTCTTTAGATCAATATTTTTAATCCTTACGGTATCTTCTTTATTAACCCGGTAATAGTTAGACTTTTGTTTAAAAATATCGTACTTAATTACATATTGCTGTGCATTAGCAACTATAAATAATATACAGGCAACTGCTGTTGAAAGAATTTTCATAACTCAACTATTGAGATAGGTTTATTTTTTTTTGTACCTAAACTGTAGCGGAGCCGACACGTAAAGATTTTTTAATTCTCCTTCTCCAGTTAGGTAGGTAATTTTAAAAGTTACAATCATGTTTTGACTAAATGCTGCTTCGGGAATTTGATCAAAGGGTAAAAAGAATTCAAAATCTTTTTTACCGTTTTGATTGTACTTAATGGTTTTGTTGGCAGGAAGTATAACTGTACGCATGGTTGATACGGTTCCGTTTTCCTGGTATTTACCATCTTCATCCTGGAAACCATAGCCTTCTTCATCATAAAATTTAAAAATCATTTTCACCGGGCCACCTTTGCCTCCTGTTTTTAAATCGAATTTTGGATACAGTAACAATCCTTTCCTTTTTTCATTTCCTTCCATGGATATTCCGCCAAAATTGTGCATGTTTACTCTTACCACATCGTTTTTACGTTTTCCGGTAAAAGGGTATAGGTCTTTAATTAATGCTTTGTCGCCAACCGATAAATTGTGGTTCCAGTCAATTACATATTTGTTTACTGTTTCTCCGGGCATTATTGGATAGTGCATAATTGATTTGTTATCGTATTTGGTGCCATTAGTGTACGACTTGTTGTAAGTGTATAGTACCTGGTAATCTACGTCTTCTTCCGTCCAGCCAATTTTTGCATATTCTTTGTATAAGAATTTTTTATCCCATTGTATTCCCGATACAGGACTGCTGTGTTCATGCAATAATCCCAGGGCGTGGCCAAATTCATGTAAGGTGGTGCTACGCATAAATGTGGTGTTGTTCCCAAAGTCTGCCGAGTCGAGGTTCATGGTTTGTTCCCATGGGTCTATTTGTTTTGCTACCGTTCCAATAAATGAATTGTGCCCATTTCCTTTGCCAATAAAAATTCGGATGTCGGCATCTCCGGTTTTTACAAAATTGAATTTAACACCTGCAAATTGTTCCCACTCTTTTGCATAAGATGCTATTTTGCTTTGCAACTCGGGGCTACCACTTAAAAATTTTACTTTAAGGGTTGATTGTTCATCCCACAAAAAGTATTTATCTACAAGGCCACGGGGCTTGGTAGTGTCGTTAGAATTTTCGTGAAAGTTTATTTTTGTTTTGTTGTCACCACCTTCTTTGGTGCTGCAACCCAAATGCTGTGCAGATGCACTAAAACTTATAGTGCTGAATAAAACTGCTGTTAGTAAAATCCTGGTCATAAAAAGGGTTTTAATTTGAATTGATAGTTTTTTCAGTTAAAAGGAAAATTACGTAAATAAAGAGTATCATAACGTATTGTTCCCGGTTTTATTGGATTGGATTAAAAATGGATGTTTTAAAAAAAATAGGAAAGCTTGTTGTGTAAAGATCTTTAAAATCGGCTCTCTGTTGTAAGAAATGCATTTGCTTTTTATTTTGCATAAACAGTTGAAATTTTTTTTTAGAACATAACAGCCTCTTAACATTTTACATGATATTTGTACAGAGGTAATGTTTTTTAATAAGCAAAACTAAAACCCTTTATTATGACCAACAATACCCTCTCGAAGGCATATTTGCCAGGCTTTAAAAAGTTTCAGTTGCTTTTTCTTTTTTGTTTTATGCATTGCATAACGGTTGCTCAACCTAAGCAATGGGCATTAATTATTGGCATTAATGAATACAAGCCTTCCATCAATGATATGGTTTCTGCCGGTTCCGATAGCCGTAGAACCTGGACCAACTTAGATGGCTGTGTAAACGATGCCACAGCTATGAAAGACCTGGTGGTTTCAAAATATTCCTTCCATCCACAAAACATACAAACCTTATTAAATGCAGAAGCATCCAGGGCTCGCATTTTAGCGGAGTTGCAAAAACTGGTTGATAATGCGAAGAAGGGCGATATAGTTTTTATTTTTTATGCGGGGCATGGAAGCCAGGTGAAAAATTCCCTAAGCTTAGAAGCCGATAAAAAAGACGAAACCATAGTGCCCGCCGATGCGTGGAAAAAAGGAGTAGAAGATATAAGGGATAAAGAGCTCGCAAAATATTTTAATCTATTGCTCGATAAAGGGGTGCTCTTAACCGTTATAATGGACAGTTGCCATAGTGGTTCCGGAAGCAGGGGCGATAATTTTTTGTACGAACCACCTAAATCCAGGTACATTGAAGAAGCCAATTACGATGCAAAAGATGCCACTATACCTGAAAGGCCCGAAGAAAGAGGAGCACTCATATTCGCCGCCGCACAGGATTTTGAATTTGCTAAAGAGCATAGGGATGAAAATAATCAACCACATGGCGCTTTTACCAGTGCCTTGCTAAAATCTACTCAACAATTGTCGGTAGATGCATCGGCCAACGATTTGTATGTAAGCCTTGCAGCCATAATGAAATATTATGGTAAAACACAGGAGCCTTCCATAGCCGGTAATACCGACAGGCGAAACGGAACCTTGTTTGCATTGCCCAAAGGTGCTTTAAAAAATAAATTTACTGTGCCGGTTAGCAGGCTCGAAGCAAGAGGTGTGGAACTAATGGGTGGCTTTGCATTTGGACTTAACCAAGGGGTTCGTTTGGCTAATGGAACCGATACTTTGGAAATAATTGAAATGATTGGCGCTAATAAAAGTTTAGCAAAAGTAGTTACCGGCGTTAAACAAAAAATAAAACCCGGAACCATGTTTGAAGTGGTTAACTGGGCCAGCAGCAAGGCACCTGCTTTAAAAGTATTTATTCCACAAGCTGTATCTGCCAAAGACCTCGAAAGTTTTGTAGCTGCTTATAAAAGTACCCGGGATACAAAAAAAATAAATTGGGTTACCGATATTTCAAAAGCCAACCCCGATAAAATTTTCAGCTATGTAGAAGGTGGTTGGTTTGTAAACGATAAAAAAGCAGGCCGCAAAAAAATGGATGCATTCACAGCGGCCGGTTTGCAAAACAATCTTACCGGTGCTGGCTCTGCATTTGTAACCATGCCACCCGCCAATGATTTGTACAATGCCATTAGTAAACAATTTACAGGCTATAATAATATTGTTATTGTTAATACACCCAACGAGTCGCAGTACTCTTTAATTGGCAGCATCAATAGTAACAATGAATTGGAGTATGGCCTTGTAAAAACACAGGTAACGGTACAGGATACCACAGAAAGCCTACCGGCCACTACGGATTTTGTAAATGCTAGCAATGTGCAGGAAGCGGCTACGCAAATAAGTGAGTATGCATTTCGTATTGCAAAAATTAGAGACTGGTTAATGCTGGAAGGGCCAAAAGGAACTAATAAATTCCCTTTTAAACTCAGCTTCCAGGGTTATACATCCGGGGCAATAATAAATTCCGATGTGGTAAAAGTAGGGGATACACTGTCTATCTTTTTTGAAGAAGACAAAACAGGCGGAGCCGGTTGGAAAACAAATTATGCTAAACGCTACATTTATGTTTTTTCAATAGACAGTAAAGGAAATACCAATCTATTGTTTCCTTCTATTGAGAGTGGAAATGTGGAAAATCGTTTTCCGGTAACCAATTCCGATAATACTTTGGCTGAAGCAAGAACACATTTGGCCGATATTGTAGTAGTGCCTCCTATGGGAGCCGATAATTATTTTATTCTATCTACCGAGCAGGCTATTGGTAACTTAAGTGTTTTTCAGCAGGAAGGGGTATTAACCCGCAGTGCAGTTGAAAAAGGCAGAGGCGAATACAATCCTTTGGAAGATTTACTTTTTACCGGTACTAAAACTCGCAACAACACTTTAATTACACCTGTAACCTGGGGCATTACAAAATCTATTTTAAGAACAAGATAATAATGGTATAAATTTTTATTGCTACTACCCTTTATTTACATTCAATCTTTTAACAACCGCTGAACATTTGTTTCGGCGGTTTTTTTAAGAAGTTTTTGTTGTAAAGTATAATCTGATAGCTATTACAGAATAAAAAGCGCTGTATTTTTTTGCAATTTTTTCTAATAAATATAACTACTCATCAATAAAAATCTACCGATAGTCAAGCTGGATTATTGGGCTTTCTTTTGCAGCATTACTTTGCAAAAGCAGCATTTGCACAATCAAATAGCTCTCCTTTTAGCTTATCATTTGCCGTGTATAAAAAACTATAGCCGTTGCTAAATAATTTTTTTTACACTCTTTTAGTTTATCGTACTATAGTAAGGGATAAATGCCATGAAAAAAACTGCTATACTTTCTTTGTTGATTTTGCCCTTTGCATTATTTGGGCAGGATTCTTCTTTTGTTAGAAAAAAATATACCACACAGCCAGTGAATGCTGTCATACATTTAGATGGCATACCCAATGAAGAAGCCTGGAATGCAGTTGACTTTGGCGGCGATTTTACCCAGTGGCAACCCAACGATGGGCAAAAAGCCTCTCAACCTACACAGTTTAAAATTTTATACGACGATAAATATCTTTATGTTGCCTATTGGGCACATGATGTATCGGCCGATTCTGTAATAAAAAGAATGGGCAGAAGAGATGATTTTCCCGGTGATTTTTGCGAAATAAATATCGATAGCTACCACGATTTTCGCACTGCATTTTCATTTACTATTTCGGCATCGGGTGTAAGGGGAGATGAGTTTGTAAGTGATAATGGTAGCAATTGGGATGAAAGCTGGAATCCTATTTGGTATGCTAAAACCCATGTACATTCAAAAGGATGGACCGCCGAAATAAAAATTCCATTTAGTCAATTACGCTATGGCAATGAGAAGGAAAAAATTTGGGGCATTCAGATAATGCGTCGCCTTTTTCGTAAAGAAGAAAGAAGTATTTGGCAATATATACCACAGCGTATGGGAGTGTGGGTGAGTGCATTTGGTGAATTGCACGGCATAAAAAATATTCCTATGCATCGCCAGGTTGAAATAGCTCCTTATGTAACTGCATTGGCATCCAGCTATAAAAAAGAACCCGGCAACCCTTTTGCCAAAGGGTTCGATAAAAAACTAACCACCGGATTAGATGGTAAAGTTGCTATTACCAATAATCTTATTCTTGACTATACTGTTAACCCCGATTTTGGTCAGGTAGAAGCCGACCCTTCACAGGTTCGCATAGACGGTTTCCAAAATTTCTTTAGCGAACGCCGCCCTTTCTTTATTGAAAGCAGAAATATTTTTGATTACCAGCTTACCGATTCTGAAGCAGGCGGAGATTACGACAGTGATTTATTGTTTTATAGCAGAAGAATTGGCAGCTCTCCTCATGGTAATGCCAATGTCGGCCCCGGTGAGTTTGTAGAAAGCCCACCCAATACCACCATACTGGGTGCAGCAAAGTTTAGTGGTAAAACAAAGAAAGGATTAAGCATAGGTATATTAGAAAGTATTACTCAAAGAGAAACTGCTACTATTGACAGTGCAGGTGTTCGCAGCAAGCAATTGGTAGAGCCGCTTACCAGCTATTTTGTAGGCAGGTTACAACAAGATTACAATGGAGCAAATACAGTTATCGGCGGCATTTTTACAGCGGTGAACAGAGAAAAAGGTTTAGGAAATTTTTTACATAGTGGAGCTTATACCGGAGGATTAGACTTTTTGCATCAATGGAAAAATCGCTGGTGGTATATGCGGGGCAATATAATTTTTAGCCATGTAACCGGTAGTAAACAGGCCATCTTACATACGCAAACTTCATTTGAACATTTGTTTCAAAGGCCGGGTGCCAAAGAGTTGTATGTAGATAGCAACCGCACTTCACTCACCGGCACTTCAGCTACTTTTCGGTTGGGAAAGCAGGCCGGGCCAGGCGGAAGAAAAGGGCAGGTGTTTAAATTTGAAACAGGGTTTACCATGCGTTCTCCGCAGCTCGAATTAAACGATATTGGCTTTATGCTTACTAGCAACGAAATAAACCATTTTACCTGGGCATCGCTCAATTTTCAAAAACCCATTTCGGTTTTTAGAAGTATTCGTTTTAACTATAACCATTGGAGCCGTTGGGATTATAGCGGAAAGTTTTTGTTTCAATTATTTAATACCAATGCACATGCCACTTTTAAAAATAACTGGAATATAGGCGCCGGGTTTAATTGGAACCCCTATGAAATTTCAAACAATGCAATGAGGGGTGCTGCCACTATTCGCAGGCCCAATGGTATGGGGTACTGGGTTTATGTCAACTCCGACTTTAGAAAAAAAGTACAATTCAATGTTCAGTACACCCGCTTTTGGGGGTTTAACGAAACCATTCTCAGCAACGAATATAATGCCGATGTAACCATTCAGCCTGTAAATGCTTTTCAGTTTACCCTTAGTGCAAGCTATGCTAACTATTATCGCCAACAAGATCAGTTTGTGAGAAATATATCATTTGCAGGCCAGCATAGAACCATTGTTGGTAAAATAGATCAGAATACTTTGCGCTTTACCGGCAGGCTTACTTACAATATTACGCCCGACCTAACCCTGCAATATTACGGTCAGCCGTTTATTACCAGGCCGCTCTTCAGTAATTTTGCGTACGTATCCAATGGTATGGCAAAAAAATACAATGATCGATTTAAGAAATTTACACCCAATCAAATTTCACTGCAAAACAATACTTACTTAGTTGATGAAAATATAGATGGTAGCACCGATTATAGTTTCCACAATCCCGATTTTAATTTTGTACAATTCAATTCGAACTTAATTGTAAGATGGGAGTATAAACCCGGCAGTGAATTGTATTTAGTTTGGAACCAGGGTAATACTCCTTATACATTCAACAGTATTAACGATGCATTAGCCAAAAGCCTTTTCAACAATGCATTCAATAGCGATGCAAGCAATATTTTTTTATTAAAATGGACTTATCGTTTTTTACGATGATACAGCAGTATTAACTACGATTGATAGTTTAGTGTTTTTGGTTTAATGCTCCTTTTAGTCATTTTATTAATCTGCATCAGCAATTACTATTATTTGCCTTTATCTCTTTAACCTAAATTGCATTCCACAATCAAACTATATGCACAATCCTTTACCTGGGCGTTACCAAAATATGATTTACAACCGAAGTGGTAAAAGCGGTTTACTGTTGCCTTCCATTTCGCTGGGCCTTTGGCAAAACTTTGGCGCCGCCAATGATTACAGCATAATGCGCCAAATAATTTTAGGTGCATTTGACAAAGGCATTACGCATTTTGATCTGGCAAATAATTATGGCCCTCCTGGAGGCGAAGCAGAAATTAATTTCGGTAAAATTTTAAATGATGATTTTAAAGCTTACAGAGATGAATTATTAATTTCTACCAAGGCCGGATATTATATGTGGCCCGGGCCTTATGGCGAATGGGGTTCCCGAAAATATTTAATGGCAAGTATTGATCAAAGCCTTCGAAGAATGGGAATACCTTATGTAGATATTTTTTATTCGCACCGCTTTGATCCAAACACAGCAATGGAAGAAACCATGAGTACTTTAGACAGCATTGTGAAAAGTGGTAAAGCATTGTATGCCGGAATTTCAAATTATGATGCAGAGCAAACAAAACAAGCTGCGTCTATTCTGCGTTCCCTGGGAACTCCGTGCATCATACATCAACCCAGGTATTCAATGCTCGACAGGTGGGTGGAAAATAAAGAAAACAAGCTCAATCAATCCTTATTAGATGTAGTTGACGAAGAGGGTATGGGTTGTATTGTATTTTCGCCGCTTGCACAAGGAAGATTGAGTGATAAATATTTAAATGGCATTCCCGTAGGCTCCCGTATTGCACGAAACCTAGGCAATGGTGCAATTGATGCCGGTGCATTAAACGAGCGTTTAATTAAAGCTTTACAAGCTTTGAACCAAATAGCACATCAACGAAACCAGTCTTTGGCTCAAATGGCCATTGCATGGCTGCTAAAAGATAAACGGGTAAGTTCGGTACTGGTAGGTGCAAGTTCTTTAGATCAATTGCACAATAGCATTAATGCACTCAACAACACAGCTTTTACTTCGGATGAACTCAACACTATTGAAATAATTTTAAAAGAAAACTAAAGTTATTATAAATAGTTGTGTTTATCACACAAAATGCTATATGGAAGATGATGGTT
Source organism: Chitinophagaceae bacterium UBA2793 (assembly GCA_002352045.1). GTDB lineage: Bacteria > Bacteroidota > Bacteroidia > Chitinophagales > Chitinophagaceae > Ferruginibacter. The sequence continues at coordinate 51,471 of DEHT01000071.1, forward strand.
AATTTTTATAAGATAAAATACATAGGTCGAAAGATTTGTGCTGTTTTATTTTTGATTTTTTTGTAAAAAATTTCTTACAGGTAAAACGGATGTTTTTATTTATAAGGATTTTGATTGCCACAATTTGGGTCTAACCTTCGGTGTCAATACAAATGAAGCTTGAAACCTGATAATGCTCCTTTTCATTTGAGAAGTCCCTGGTAGCCTTGATTCTTGTTCAAAAGAACTGAAATTTTTTCAAACTGATTTATAAAATTACTATCCGAAATTTTATATAGCCAATTGATTTATTGAACTCACTAAAATAAGTTCGAGTTACATTTACCGTAATATTTTCCAAAATGGAGAACTATAAATTAGTACAATCAAACTCATATTTTTAATCTTTTTTTAAACATTGTAAACTGCTACAGTACTCAGTTGGATTCTGCCTTTGCAATCAATTACAACCTTTCAAAAAAATAACTTTCCCAAACTACTAATAAGATAGACCGTTATGTCAATCGGGAAAGGAGCAAAGCAATAAAATAGCTCAACCCACTTTGAAGATTGGAACCTAAGTACAAAAACCTAAAAAGAAGAGCCGCATTTTTTGCGGCTCTTCTTTTTGTCAATTAGATCTAAACATTCGTATCTGTCCACCACCAGATCCAGGTCCACCTTGCATCATACCCCTCATTTCGCTCATTGGTTTTACATCAAAATCTTTAGGTATGTCAAATTCTTTATCGGTAATTTCTTTGTTTAAATCAATTTTAGTAACCTCTACCGTCATGGTTCTGTTTCTTGGCATTTTAGATTGATAGCTCATTACAAAACCATCAATTTTGCTTAAAGCAGCCATGCTTCCACCGCTTCCCATAATAGCAGTCATACCCGAAAGTCCGCCTACATTGCTTACATTATTCAATTTTAACTCCGGTGTGTACCACACCAAAGTAGAGTCTTTAATTCCTAATAATCGGGTACTAACCAGGTAAGCTTTTTTGCAAACATAACCAGCAATCTTTTTTGTTTCTTCTGTATAAACAACCTCTGTAGGAACATCGGTGTTTCTATTTATTCGCCTTGTGCTATCGCCATTTTTTTGAGAGGCTTGCATCATGCTATCTGCCCGCTTACGCATATTGGCAGCTTCCTCATCGGTTGTATAAAATCCCGTTTTATTTCCCATCAACTCTATCAAAGTAGTGGTTTTTTTCGCAGCATTATCTCTAATAATTGTACTACGACCCATCTCCGATTTTAAAACGGTTTTTATCAAATCATTTTTTAAATAGGTAACCGATTTTGTTTCTCCATCCGAAAAATTTCTAAAACTTACCCTGTTTGGCCCTTCCGATTGCTGAATGTTGGCAACATCCTCCGACTCGTCGGGTGCAACAATAGTTGTAGTAGCATTTACAATTGCTTGAGTAACCAATTTTTGCTGAGCAAATAAATTTCCCGCTGTAAAAAAGCAGGCAATTAGTACTGTTTTCTTCATTAAACTATTTTTAGAAAACAAATATATGGCCTGTAGTATTATGTAAGAATATTTTCGTAGATAATGCAGAAAATTTTAACATCTGTGTCTTTCTGCTTATTAAGATGTTTGGTATTCTAATGTAAAAGATATTTTTCTCAAAACAATCCATTTTATTGTAAAGAGCATATACTGATTAAATGCCATATTTCATTTTTCATTTATTGTTTTTAAGGCCATAAAATTTTATACAGTTTATTCTGTGAAAAACCTGTGAATAATTAGGCTGTAAACTGTTCAGTGCCAAAAAAATATTGTGAGCTATTCAGTTATATTTGCCCTCTTACTTAAAATTGAAAAGTTGTGCGTTTAAAGAGTTTAGAAATTAAAGGATTCAAAAGTTTTGCCGACAAAACCGTGCTGAATTTTGACGAAGGAATTACAGGTGTAATTGGCCCCAATGGTTGCGGTAAAAGCAATATTATTGATAGTATTCGCTGGGTAATTGGCGAACATAAAATAAGTAACCTCCGTAGTGAAAACCTCGAAAGCCTTGTATTTAATGGTAGCAAAAGCAGAAGTGCAAGCGGCCTTGCTGAAGTGAGCCTCACTTTTGAAAACACCAAAAACCTATTGCCAACAGAGTTTAATACGGTAACGGTTACCCGCAAATATTATAAAAGTGGCGAAAGTGAGTATCGCCTCAATGATGTAGCCTGCCGCCTTAAAGATATTCATAACCTGTTTATGGATACCGGCGTAAGTACCGATAGCTATGCCATTATTGAATTGGGTATGGTGGACGATATTATTAAGGATAAAGAAAACAGCCGTAGAAAAATGCTGGAACAAGCAGCCGGCATTACCATTTATAAAACCCGGAAAAAAGAAGCCAAACTAAAGTTAGACGCCACCGAGCAAGACCTTGCCCGTATTGAGGATTTGTTGTTTGAAATAAACAATCAATTAAAAAGCTTAGAAAGCCAGGCTAAAAAAGCAGAGAAATATTACGAAATAAAAAAAGAATACAAGGAGCTAAGCATTGAACTGGCCAAAGCTGCTTTGGAAGGTTTTAATATTACTTATAAAGATTTAAACGAACAGCAACAACAAGAAGTTGATAAACGTATAGGACTGGAAACCGCCATTGCAAAAGAAGAAGCAGGGCTGGAAGCAGAAAAGCTGGCTTTTATTGAAAAAGAAAAAGCATTGCAGCAAATGCAACATGCGCACAACGACATGTTGGATAAAGTGAGGCATAAAGAAAATGAAAAAAACCTGAGTGGCCAGCGTTTGCAGCATTTGAAAGAAAGGAAAACCAGTTTAGATGAATTTTTAGTAAGATCCGAAGGGCAGGTAAAAGGCCTGGAAGAAAGTATTGATTTTACCGGCACACAGGTTACAGATGAAACCGGTAAAGCAGAAGAACTGGAAGATAAATTACAAAATTTAAAAGATGCCGTTGAAGATAAACGCAGGGTGTTTGACGATAAAAGAAGCAGCATTGATATTATGCGTAGGGAAAACCAGGCCATTCAACGAAACCAGTTTGATGCAGAAAAAAAAGTTGCTGTAGCCGATACCTCTATCCAAAACCTGCAGCGAACCATTGCTCAAATTCAGGAAGAAAAAAGCCAGCGCCAGGCTCAACTCAAACAAATCAACGAAGAAAAGCTGCAAAAAGATGCTGAACTAAGCGATAAAAAGAATGAGCTGCAGCAATTACAAGATCAGCATGAATATGCCAAAGATCAAATTTTGCAAACACAAAATTTGATGGAAGGCTTGCGCAATAATCTTGCAGAAGAAAATCGAAAACTCGATGCTAAACGCAATGAACATGACTTGCTGAAGAGCCTGGTTGACTCTATGGAAGGCTATCCGGAAAGTGTGAAATTTTTACACAACAATACTGAATGGAATCACAAAGCACCTTTGTTGAGCGATATTATTTATGTAAAAGAGCAATACAGGGCAGCCGTTGAAAATGTTTTGGAGCCTTACCTCAACTACTATGTAGTGAATAACCTGGAAGAAGGCCTTAGAGCTGTTCACTTATTGGATGATAATAAAAAAGGAAAAGCCAATTTCTTTTTGCTCGATAAGTTTGGCGAAGCACAAAGCCCTCATCAGCCACAGGGTACCATACCAGCATTAACGGTGGTTGAAATTGATGGACAATATTCAAACCTTGCTTCGCATTTATTGGGCAATGTTTTTATTGCCGAAAATGAAGAGGCTATTCACAACAGTAATGGTGCGGTAGTGTTGGAAAAAACAGGTAAGTATGTAAAAGGAAAATATTCTTTAACCGGTGGTAGTGTAGGGCTGTTTGAAGGTAAAAAAATTGGCCGTGCAAAAAATTTAGAAAAACTGCAGGAAGATATAGCTGCACAGCAACTGATAGTTGATGAACTTAAAGCAACTATACAAGCCAGGCACAATGAAGTAATAGCTTTTAATGAACAATTAAAAGAAAATGCTATACGCCAAACTCAGCAGGAAATTAATCAACTCACAAACCTTGTTTTCTCTCTTCAAAATAAAATTGAAAACCTGCAACACTTAGAAACCACCAGCTCAGCAAGGGTAGAGGAGTTGCAATTACAATTAGATAATAACCACGATGCTATAGCTACTACAAGGGAAGAACTGGATAAATATAATTTTCAATTAGAAGAGCTGGCCGAAAAATTGCAAGCCATTGAAATGGATTATGCATCGGCAGAGCAGGAGTACAATTTTGCAACTACCACCTACAATGATAGCAACCTTCAATATACCAGGCAGCAAAGTAAGGTTACCTCTTTAAAACAGGAGTTGGAATTTAAAACAAACCAACTGAGCAATTTAAAAGTTGAGGTAGAGAATAGCTCTGTTCAATTGAAAGACGCCACCGAAAGTATTGAGTTTACTCAGTTGGAATTGCAGGAAGTAGAAGCTTTATTGATTACGCTTTTACAAAATAAAGATGCCGAGGAAAAGAAACTCAACGAAGCCGACCAGGAATATTATAACCTCCGCAATGCTTTGCAGGAAAAAGAAAGTGAGCTTCGCCACAAACAAAAATCAAAAGAAGGGATTGATCATTTATTAAACGAAATAAAAGATAAACTTACCGACCTCAAATTACAGTTGGCTGGCATGAAAGAAAGATTGAGTGTGGAGTTTAGAGTTGACCTTGACGAAATAATTGATGAGCCCCGTACCGGTGATACCGATTTAGAAGAGTTGAAAGAAAAGAACGAGCGCATGAAAAAGCGTTTGGAAAATATGGGAGAAGTAAACCCTACTGCCATTGAAGCTTTCACCGAAATGAAAAAACGCTACGAGTTTATTTTAGAACAAAAGAACGACCTGGTAACGGCAAAAGATAGCCTGATGCAAACCATACAGGAAGTGGAAGCCACTGCCAACCAGCAATTCTTAGAGACCTTTAATAAAGTAAGAGAGAATTTTCAAAAAGTATTTAAGGCACTGTTTACCGATGAAGACACAGCAGACATGGTATTGGTTGATCCGGAAAACCTTGCTGAAACAGGTATTGATATTGTGGCCAAGCCAAAAGGCAAACGCCCCAGCAGCATTGGCCAGTTGAGTGGTGGTGAAAAAACTTTAACCGCTACGGCTTTATTGTTTGCCATCTATTTAATTAAGCCGGCGCCTTTCTGTATTTTAGATGAGGTAGATGCACCGTTGGATGATGCTAACGTAGGCAAGTTCACCAATATGATTAAGCAGTTTAGCGAAAACTCGCAGTTTATAATTGTAACTCACAATAAACAAACCATGAGTGCGGTTGATGTTATTTATGGTGTTACCATGCAGGAAGCAGGTGTAAGTAAATTGGTGCCGGTTGATTTTAGAAGTTTGAATTAAATGAGTCTATGCTGTTAATTGCTTACTGTTAAAAATGAAAACTTGTGTATGAAAAATATTTTAGTCCTGATTCTATCAATAGTATTTTTTAATTTTTGGGCTGCAGCTCAATCAAAAGATTCGGTTTTTACATTAATAGGAAATGAACTTTGCAATGATATAAAAGCAAAACATTCAGAATTAACCCAGGCAGAGGATATGGAAATGGAGCTTGGCCTTTTAATGATTCCCTATTTTAGTAAGTATGAATCGGAAATTAAAAAAATAATTGACGGTTTTGATATGACCGACCCCAATCACCTTCAAACCCTGGGAGTTGAAATTGGTAAAAAGTTAATAGCCTGCCCCGAATTTATGATCCTGGTAAATTCTAACCGGGATATAATTAAAAACGCCAGGGCAGAAGTAACAATAAGCCTTATCGGAACATTACAGGCTGTATCGGTTGGTGAGTTTACAAGTTTTAGTATTAAAACAACTTCCGGAAAGCAGGAAAAAATTTGGTGGATGGAATACTTTCCGGGAGACAGTAAAATTGCAGATGGAAGTTTGATTAATAAACAGGTAACGGTTCAGTATATTGAAAAAGAAATTTACAATGCCCGCCTCAAAGATTATGTAAAAATTAAAATTGCAAAGTCAGTTAATTAATATTTGACACTATTCCACCAGTTTCCCAATCCTTCCATTCCATCCGGCAAAAAAAACGGCCTTTCCTTTTTTTGCTTTTCGTACCACATGGAATCCTTCTTTGCTAATGTTGGTAAAAGTTTCGCCATTGTCTTTTGTAATATCTACTCCATTTAATCCGCAGGTAATCCATTCTTTCTTTTTTATGTATTCCACACAGCTTCTATAGCCGCCGGGAAGTTTGGAGGGTGTCTTCCATTTTTTTCCTCCGTTAAAAGTAATGGCTGCATTTTTTGTACTGGAATCTTTGGTATTAAAATCGCCTCCAACCACCATCCAGGTTTTTTTATTTTTTACTGCAATGGAATTGGCACCGGTAGTTTCTTTTCCTTGAATTAATGGCAGGTTAATTTTTTTGTTTTGTACATGCACATTGCTCGTTAAACCGCCGGTAATAAATATTGCTTCGGCATTGTTGAGTTTCCTAATATTGGTTCCGCTTGCGGCAAAGCAGGCCTCACCGCTATCGGCAATGGGTTTATTTTGTTCCGGAATACCCTGCCATGTATTGCCGCCGTCAAAAGTTTGGGCAATAAAAAAACGGCCTTTTAACGGGTCGCCAATTACAATACCGCTTTGTTCGTTCCAAAATTCCATGGCGTCTAAAAACATTCCGGCAGTAGTGTCTTTAAAAACCACCTGCCAGTTTTCGCCGCCATCGTTGGTGCGTAAAATATAAGCAGGTGCATCAATTCCCATTATAACGGCACTGGTTTCATCAAAAGCTTCAATATCTCTAAAATCCATTTTTTCAAAACCCTTTACGGTCATCCATTTCCAGTTGTTACCGCTATCAAGGCTTCGGCCAACCGTTCCATTTGTGCCGCTTACCCAAATGATTTTATCGTTTACCACGCTAAGTCCACGCATGCCGGTTTTGGTGCCTGTAGTTAATATTTTTACCGATTGCGATTGTACAGTTAAGCCGGTAAAGCACAAAATAACTATCAAAATATTTTTCATAATTAGTTCTATTTTTTGTTCTTAAACGGAAGATAAACCTATTTTTTTTGAGTAGAATAGCGTTAAGCCCATATTCTTTTGCTTTTAATATAAGCCGGTTTATTAATTCAAATGCACATTCAATGTTTCGATGCTTTCAGCCCATTTTCCTTAGCTTTGCCGGGCAATTTTTCGATTTGCATTTGCGCCCATAAAAGACCAATTGAATGACGAATAATATTTTTACTTTAGACAGTACACAAACCCATTTTCAAGACCTAAAACATTTGCTAAATAACAGCCGACAAATTGCGCTAAGCAACAATGCAATCCATTGCATTGAAAAATGCCGGGAATATCTCTATAATAAAGTAGCATCCTCCGATGCTTCTTTTTATGGAATCAATACCGGTTTTGGTTATTTACAAAATGTAAAAATTGATAAGAATCAATTAGAACAATTGCAGAAAAATTTATTAATATCCCATGCTTGCGGTATGGGCGAAGAAGTGCCTGAGCCCATAGTGAAATTGATGTTGGCTTTAAAAATAAAGTCGCTCAGTTATGGACACAGCGGCGTACAGCTCACTACTGTTCAACGCCTGGTTGATATGTACAATAAAGAAGTGTTGCCCGTAATTTTTACGCAGGGAAGTTTAGGAGCCAGTGGCGATTTAGCTCCTTTAAGCCATTTAAGTTTGCCTTTATTAGGATTGGGTGAAGTAAAATATAAAGGCGTTAAATATCCGTCGGAAGTATTGTTAGATGAGTTGGACTGGGCAAGCATTCAACTTCAAAGCAAAGAAGGATTGGCACTTATTAATGGCACACAATTTATGAGTGCGTATGGAATTTATATTTTAATACAGGCAGAAAGGTTAGTGCATTGGGCCAATGCCATTGCTGCAATTAGTTTTGATGCTTTTGATTGTGTGGCCGATCCTTTGAATGCGAACATACACCGGGTTCGCTCACATACAGGCCAAGTATCCATTGCAGAAAAACTCAGGTGTTTATTGCATGGGAGCCAAATTGGGGCGCAACAAAAACAACAAGTGCAAGACCCTTATTCTTTCCGCTGCATACCACAGGTACATGGTGCTTCGGCCGATGCAATAGAATATGTAAAATCTGTTTTTATAAAAGAAATAAATTCTGTTACCGATAACCCTAATATTTTTCCCGATGAAGATTTAATTGTGAGTGGAGGCAATTTTCATGGGCAACCATTAGCAATTTCGCTTGATTTTTTATCTATTGCTTTGGCCGAAATAGGCAGTATCAGCGAAAGAAGAACTTATCAACTCATAAGCGGCCAAAGAAACCTGCCGGCGTTCCTGGTGAAAAATCCGGGATTAAACAGTGGTTTTATGATTCCTCAATATACTGCTGCCGGCATTGTGAGCGAAAACAAACAATTGTGTACGCCGGCAAGTGTAGATAGTATTCCAAGTAGCAATAACCAGGAAGACCATGTGAGCATGGGCGCCAATGCAGCTACAAAATGCAAAAGAGTGGTAGATAATCTTGAAAAAATATTAGCCATTGAATTGCTTACGGCAGTTCAGGCATTGGAATTTAGAAGGCCTTTAAAAACATCTGAACCTTTGGAAAAAATAATTACTGCATTTAGAAAAGAAATTCCTTTTAATGAAACCGACAGGTTGCTGCACGATGATATGAAAGTGGCCCTGGAATTTTTGCAACAGGAAGTGGATTCAATTATTGGAGCATAATTTTTATTATTGATCTACATAAAGTTTAAAACAACATCGAAAAAACAAAATATTAATACCATGTCATACGATTCTAAAAAGTATAAAACACCTACCGGCAATACACTCAGTTGTAAAGGATGGATTCAGGAAGCTGCCTTGCGTATGCTCTTAAATAATCTTGATCCCGAAGTGGCGGAAAGGCCCGATGAATTAATTGTGTATGGCGGCAGAGGTAAAGCAGCCCGCAATTTTGAAGCTTTGGACAATATTATAAAAGGGCTTAAAATTTTAGAAAACGATGAAAGCCTGTTGGTTCAAAGTGGCAAACCTGTGGGAATTTTAAAAACACATAAAGATGCGCCAAGGGTTTTAATAAGCAATTCACAATTGGTGCCCAACTGGGCCAACTGGCAACACTTTGAAGAGTTGGAAAAAAAAGGTTTGATGATGTATGGCCAAATGACCGCCGGCAGTTGGATTTATATAGGCTCACAGGGAATAGTACAAGGCACTTATGAAACCTATGCCGCTGCAGCCGATAAACATTTTGGAGGAACTTTAAAAGGTACTTTAAATGTTACAGCCGGGTTGGGAGGCATGGGTGGTGCACAACCTTTGGCCATCACCATGAACGAAGGTGTGGGCTTAATTGCAGAAGTAGAGGAGTGGCGCATTGACAAAAGGATTGAAACAAAATATCTCGATGAAAAATTTAATGATATTGATGCAGCCATTGATGCGGCTTTGCTATACAAACAAACCGGTACAGCAAAAAGTATTGGCGTATTGTGCAATGCCGTTCATTTATTACAGCGTTTATTGGAAAGAAATATTATTCCCGATACTTTAACCGATCAAACCAGTGCCCACGATCCTTTAATTGGATATATACCGCATACTTTAACCAACGAAGAAGCAAACAAACTTAGAGAAACCGATAAAGAAAAATATTTACAACTTAGTTA
>DEHT01000071.1:61206-111671 GCA_002352045.1 Chitinophagaceae bacterium UBA2793
AAAGGGTTAATGCGTTGGATGAAAATGGCCAAAGAAAAAATTGCCTTCCAGGGTTTACCGGCACGTATATGTTGGCTGGGCCAGGGCGAAAGAGAAAAAGCAGGCCTTGCATTTAATGAGTTGGTAAAAACTGGTAAAGTAAAAGCACCGATTGTAATTGGCAGAGATCATTTAGATACCGGTTCGGTAGCTTCGCCCAATAGAGAAACCGAAGCTATGCTCGATGGCAGCGATGCTGTGGCCGATTGGCCTTTGCTCAATGCATTGGTAAATACTGCCGGCGGCGCCAGTTGGGTAAGCCTGCATCATGGCGGTGGAGTAGGCATGGGTTACAGTATTCATGCAGGTATGGTGATTGTTGCAGATGGTACTGATGATGCGGCTGCAAGGCTGGCCAGAGTGCTGCGCAACGATCCCGGTATGGGCGTTATTCGCCATGCCGATGCCGGCTATCAATTGGCAAAAGAAACTGCAAAAGAAAATGGATTAGATTTGGATGAAAAATTGAAATAAAAATTATAAAACCGAAGTAATAATTCTTCGGTTTTTTTGTGAAATTTTATTGGAGCATCTTATGGAGAAAATCTTCTTTTCTTCTGGTAGAAACCTCAATTGCTGTACCATCATTCAAAATTACTGTACCACCTTTTCCCTTGTTGTAACTTTTTACATAAGCCAGGTTTATTAAATGAGAGTTGTGTACCCTGAAAAAATTAAACTCTGTGAGCATTTCTTCAAATTCTTTTAATGTTTTTGCTACTACTAATTTTTGCCCGTTACGCATAAAGATGCTGGTGTAATTAATATCGCTTTGACAACGCAGAATATCAATAACCGGCAATAACTCAAATCCAGCTATTGTAGGTACTACAATTTTTTTGGGAGGTGTATATTGCTTTAGTTGCTCTACATTTTCTAACAAGGTTTGAAATTTTGCCATTACATTTTCGGGAGCCGGCACTATTTGTTTTATTTTTTCAACTGCTTGTTTCAGATCTGCAATATCTACCGGTTTAAGCAGGTAATAAATGGCGCTAAATTTAAAAGCCTGTACTGCATATTTTTCGTAAGCCGTAACAAAAATTACTTCAAAATTTTGATTGGGCAATTGCTGTAATAAATCAAACCCGGTTTCATCATGTATCTGCACGTCTAAAAAAACAAGATGCGGATGCAATGTTTTAATTGCATGAATGCCCTGTTTTACTGAATGAAAACTACCTAAAAGATTGATCATTCCGTTACAATGCTTTTCAACAAGGTCGGTTAGGCGTGCTGAAGCATGTTCTTCATCGTCAATAATAATTGCTTTAATTTTATTCATAAGGAATTGTAAGCTTTTTGAAAAAAAATATGTACAAACACGAATGAGAAATAATTCGTAGGGTGAAACTTGTTTATTTTAGTTAGTTCATCATTAAGATTTAGTATGCAGTTTCAAAGGGAAGACATAACTCGGCAATTAAGCCGTTTTCTTTGTCTTTATAAATAATGTTGGCATTTGAATCTTTTAGTTTGTTTATTATTTCGAGTCTTGATGCTGTAATTTTTGTACCAAGCGATTTATTTTTATATGCAGAATTGTTTTTTGCAGCTTTTTCTCTCCCAATTCCATCGTCTTCAATAATACATTTAATTGTTTTTCCTTCTTTATAAATATGAATGTTGATATGGCCTTGCCCTTCTTTGGCTGAAATACCATGCCATATACTGTTTTCTACAAATGGTTGTAAAATCATCGGAGGTACTAAAGTGTCGTCGGGGTTAAGTACTTCATCTACTTTTATAGAATAAGTAAATTTATTTTGAAGTCGTCGTGCTTCAAGCTCCATATAGGCTTCTAACATTTTCAACTCATCAGCTAATGATATTTCTTTGTGTTCAGAATTTTCAAGTGTCGAACGCATTACTTTGGCAAATTTTGTAAGATATTCATCTGCTGCTTCGGTATTGTTTTTACGAATATAATTGCTAACGGAATTGAGTGAATTAAAAATAAAATGTGGGTTCATTTGCAAACGCAAAACCTTGATTTCATTTTCAGCAACTTTGGTCTGTAATTCTGCTTCTTTTTGTTTGCTTTCGGTATCTCTACGCTTTTTGTATTGCCATAAAATAAGGCCGGCACTTAGTGCAATAAGCATAATGCCGGCAATTGAAAAGTTTCGAATTGTTTTTTGTTTTGAAATGGCTGCTTTATGTTCGGCATTTAATAAAGCGGTTTTAATTTCATATTCAAAACTGGCTTCTTTTTTTGCAATTTCTGTTTTCTTTTGTATTCCTACAACGCTATCTTTTACTTTTATATAATCTTTGAAATATTTTAAAGCTTTTGCTTTATTGTTTATGGAGTCATAAGCATCTGATAATACAGGTAAAATTTGTTCCTGAAAGTTTAGTGCACCAAATGATATTGCATTTTTTAGCGCTTCTTCACCAACTGAAATAGACTTGCTGTAATTTTTCTTTGCAAGATAAATATTGCTTAGCCCAAGCAGTGCTTGTGTATAAGCATCTAATAAATCTCCGTCTTTTGCAACTTGTAAACTTAATTCCATGTACTTTAAAGCAGAATCGGATTCTTTACGTTTCAAGTGTCCGGCTCCAATATTGAAAAGTATATATGAAGAAACATTGTACAAATTATTTGGCTGGCTGATGGAAAGCCCCATAAAGCCGTATTCTTTTATAAGATGCAGACTATCGATATTCAAATAAATAGATGATAAGTTTGCTAAAGCTATCGCTTGCTGTTGTAATTCTTTTTCTTCCTTTGCTATTTTTAATAGCCGTTTGAAGTAAAATATAGCCGAATCGTACTCGTTAAGCCTGAGTTTTATACTGCCAATATTATTATATACCCCGGCATTGAATAATTTGTTATTTAATGGAATTGCTGTTTGAAGGGCTTCGTAGGAATACTCCAGGGCCTTAGATAATTCACCTTTGCTTATGTAAATTACTCCTTTTAATCTTTGAGCAGATGCAATGCTTTTTATTCGGTTATTTTTTTTGGCCAAATAAATAGCAGAATCTGCATATTTCTCTGCAAGTTCAAAGTCTGTGTACATCTTAGTATTGCCCTTAAGCATGAGCAGGTCCATATAAGTGCTATCTGCTCTTGTTGTTTCATATAAACGCTGAAGAGAGTCAATTTGCTTTAACAAGCCCGGCTGTGAAAAAGCCTTTGTAGCTAAGATTATAAAGGGTAAAATATAAAATACTCTCATAGAGGTATATTAATATTGGTTATAAATGCAATATATTGATTGTTTTCAAATTTGATAATATTAAGCAACTACTTATACATAAAAATGATGCAATAAATAAGTAAAGTATGGCAAATAATAAATGTAGCTATAAGCAAAGCGATATCATGTATAATTTTCCTCTGATTAGTTTTATTACAGTTTAAATGTTACAAAAATGAATAGGTTTTATCTTCTCTTTTTGTTGCTTTTATTAAGCACTTTTTATAGTTCGGCTCAAACCTTAGCAGAGGATTGGAAACGAACTAAAAAGGAATTAAATAAAATTGGGGAGCTTTTTAAGCCCAAAAAAAGTAGTTCTGGCAATTCAGATGTAGGTAATTCACAGCCATCATCGCAATCAACCAAAATCAATCAAAGTAAAGTTGTTACTAAAGAAGATGCACGTCAACCAAAAACTAAATCTTTTACCGAAGCTACTCCCGACATATCTGGCTGGTGGCATTTTTCAACTTCTAATAAAGATTTATTAGAATTATACCTGGGTGAAAACGGTATTGGTAAGTATGATGGAGAAGATATGACTTACAAAATATCAAAAAACAGTTTGAGAATTGAGTCTAAATCCTTCATTCATGTTTTTATAGTTGAACAAACGGCAAATATATTAAAACTTAGTACAGGCAATGAAGACCATTTTTCTACAATGGAATTTGCAAAAGGGAAAAACCCAATTGCTAATAGTAATTCACTTTTGCCCCGAACAAGAAATTCAAAACTTGCCGGCCCCTGGTATTTTAAAGACTCCTATTTAATAAAACTTGTTTTTGATGATAATGGAAGGGTACAGCTTGAAGACAGAAACGAAGAACTAAGAAAAAACAGGATTCAAAACTTTCTTGCATTTCCAACTGATTTTTCGGTCCCTTTTTTGGAGGATGGAAAAGTATTAAAGATAGGAGAAAAGGGAAGGTATAATTATTCAATAGTGAACGACTCTATTTTGACCCTTACCTATATTGGGAAAGATTACATTTTTGTTAGGCTTAAAAAAACAGCATTGGGTGATAATCCTCAAAAATTAATTGGGCAATGGTTTTTTCCTTACCAGGAAGATAAAAAAATACCCGGGTTGACTCCGGTAAAATATCAGTATGATGTATGCTTCGATTTTTTAAGTAATGGAAGACTAATAAAACAAACAACCCGGAAAATGGATGGTGAGGTCATTTCAAGTGAGAAAGGTTGGTGGGGTTCAAAAAACGGGAAACTTAGTTTGCTGATTGAAGATGCCGAGAGCATTGCAATGAGTAATTACTCAATAAATGCTAACCAATTAACATTGACCAGCGAGTATGAAGGTTACAGTTTTAGTATGATAGGAAGTATGGTTAAAAAACACTCCGATATTCTTGTAACTAAACCCATTTCAGAATCAAAAATTATTACAGAGAATAAAACAACCATTACTTCAGCTGAACTTTGCGAATACTTTCCCTTAAAAAATGAAATGGTTTACAGCTACGAAATTAAAGGAGAATCGGTAGGCATGGGATTGCTTCAAATGCTTTCCGACAGGCCTGTACCCGAAGAGTATAAAAAAATACTTCTAAAGGAAGAATATGAATATGTAGAACAGAAAAAGTCTAAGGGAAAAAACTTTAAAGGTTATAGAGTTAATTCTACGGATGTAAACAGGAGGGGTAAATTGTTTTATTATTCTTGTGAAAATGGTGCTATTGTTTCGCACACCGAACAATATGAAATTGTATCAAATGATGAAGGACTTGAGTATGATTGGTGGGATAATTCTTATACTCGTAAATATTCCCTTGAAGAAAAAGGAACCGGGCAATTTGTAAACTGGACTTTGTTAAAAGCCAATACTCCAATAAATGTTCAATGGGTAGAAGAACAAATTACGGGTTCAATAATAATGGTAACAAAATCGGTGATTGAAGAAATGGGTATTACCATCACGGTTAATGGTAAACAGTATAAGGATGTAATTAAAGTGAAAAAGCTATTTAGTAAAAAGGGCGGGGATTCCTTTGGCGAACAGGAAATTTATTTTGCAAAAGGAGTTGGCATCATTAAGAAAGTTGATATTTCAATGGCGTCTGGTGAAATTTTTACCGAGTTAACTTCTTTCTCCATACAATGATTATAAGTACAAGTAAAAAATGTAAAAAATGAAAACTGTATTTTTTTTTCTTCTCTGCACTATTATTGCTCTGCAAGATGTTGATGCAAAAATTTGGCGCATAAACAATCAATCCAATTACAATGGTTCTAGTAGCTGGGGTAGCAATTATGGGGGCTCGGCAACTTATCCGGTATTTAAACAAATAAACCAGGCAGTAAGTTTTGCTTCGGTAGTAAACGGCGATACTCTTTATATAGAAGGGGCTTCCACAAAATACGACCAGGCTACATTAACCAAAAGACTGGTGCTTATTGGTGCTGGTTATTTGCTAAATGAAAACCCACAATCTTCTCCCAATTTATTTACTTCTTTGGTTGATCGTATTACATTAAGTACAGGTTCAGCAGGCTCTCAGTTAATTGCCATAGCTTTCTCCTCAGGTATTAATGTAAGTGTAACTATTAATACAAATGACATAACGGTAAAAAGATGTTTTTTAGACAAACGAATAAATATTGATGATGGCGTAAACAATATTAAAATTTTACAAAATTATTTTTTTAATTACTCAGGTAGCTCTGCAATTTTTTGGAGTGGAGTAGGAACTCCGCCAATGGATATAATTTTTAATAACAACATTTGCAGGTATTCATTATTAACAAACGGCTTCACATTGCTTGAATGTAAGAACAATGTTTTTGATCCCCCAAACCCGGTGGGAAATTCACTTTCAATTGATATTACAGTGTCTAATTTTCAAAATAACATCTTAAAAAATCCAACAGCAACGGTAAATATAAACAATGGAACAAACCTAAATAGCTCTTTTAATATTGCAACATCTGCTACTCAATTTGGAACGGCCAATAATAATATTGTGTTGCCCGATATGAGTACCTTGTTTGTTGCCGGTTCTCCATTGTCTGCCGATGGTGCCTATCGTTTACAACAACCTCAGCCGCTAAACCAATTAGGTGCTGATGGTACAGAAAGAGGTGTATTTGGTGGTGTTATTGTAGCCAACAGGTACATGCTTTCGGGCTTAGCTGCTATACCGGTTTTGTATGAATTGAATACCTCCGGAGTAGGTACCAGCGTAAATGGGTTGCAGGTAGAAATAAAGTCAAGAACCATTCAATAAATCTGCATAATGAGAAAAGTATTTTTTTTAATAGCAATTCTTATGTACAGCCAAAAGAGTTTGGCTCAAGATATTATCCAGGTTGAATACTTTATAAATATTGACGCAGGGTTTGGGAATAATCAACTCATAACAATTCCTAATCAACCAGGAAGTACTTATCAGGTATTTGTTGATTTAACAGGTATAAGCCCGGGCAGGCATTTTTTGTATTGTAGAACTAAGGATAACAACGGGCATTGGAGCCAAACTATCCGAAAAGGTATTGAGCTGTATTCAAATTCTTCACAACAGATGGTACAAGGAGTAGAGTATTTTTTTGCAAATGTTGAAGGCGTTTCGCAAAATACCTATGTTGCTTTCGCCACGCCTGCTGCCAATGGAAATTTTGTTTTTCACATTCCTGCCGGTAATATACCCGAAAGAATAGATACTTTATTTTTTCGTTCAAAAGATAATGCAGGGCATTGGTCCCAAACAACTTCTACCATTAAATATTTTACTATTAAGGATTGCCCTGCCAATGTGTGGTTGGGTGAAGTAAGTACCGATTGGCACACAGCAGCAAATTGGAGTTGCAACCAGGTGCCCAATAATAGTTCGGAAGTATTGATTGTATATCCCACTAAATTTTTCTGCGAAGTGTTAACCGGAAAAGTTGCAACCTGTAAAAAATTATTGCAAACATCGGGTTCAAATGTAAAAGTTAATACAGGTGCTTCACTGAATATCGAAGGGTTATAATTATTCAGCTTTGAATGTTTGTAATGCAACCTTCAATTGTTGGTTGCGGCACTTTTTATTTGGATAAAAACTTTATAAAAAAAATGAAACTGCCGGCACTACAGAAATGCAGGCAAGCTGTTTTACAACAATTCTGACAAAAAATTTCCCCCACAATTTATTCACTTATAGAAAATGCGCCCAGCTTGTTTAGGTATTTAACTACTCTTTTAAATCAACGTATTGTTCCTAAAAACAAACAAAGCAAACTTCTTAAAATTTAAGATTTCTTTTTTCTATACTCTTTAAAAGTTTTCTTAAGCCGTATAAAAATCTCAAAAAATAAATGAAATAGGGCAGAAAATAAATGTGGCTTGTGCCAGCCATTTTCCTCCATTAATTTCCCATTCTTATTTATTATTAAAACTAATTTAAGATGAGAATTTTAATCTGTCTAATATTAATAATTACTACACAGTTAATTTCTGCCCAAACCCATACCGCTATTGGTCAAAAGATAGCCTCTGGTAATGGGCATTCATTGCTCATTAAAAGCGATGCTACCCTTTGGGCCTGGGGGGATAATACCGATGGTCAGTTGGGAGATGGCACCAATGTACTAAAACTTTATCCTGTGCAAATTGGCTCTGAAACAAAGTGGACAGTAGTAGCAGCCGGTTATTCTCATTCGGCCGGCATTAAAGCAGATGGTACTTTGTGGACCTGGGGCAGCAACAGCAATGGCCAATTAGGGGATGGTACTACCAATAATCGTTTAGTACCTACTAAAGTTGGGAACGATAATAAATGGACTAAAGTAGTGGCCGGTTTTGCTCATACAATTGCTTTAAAAAGCGATGGCACCATGTGGGCATGGGGCGGAAACGGCTTTGGTCAATTGGGCATTAATTCTACTGTACAACAACTAAATCCTATAAAGATTGGCTCGCTAAATAACTGGACTTCCATTGCTGCAGGTTGGTACAATAGTGCTGCTATTAGTTCGAATGGTTCATTATGGACCTGGGGAGAAAATTCTGACGGTGCAATTGGTGATGGTTCATTAACGAACAGGCTCATTCCAACCAGGGTGGGGTTAGAAAATAACTGGAAGCAGGTATCAACAGGTTTTTCTACTCTGGCTATTAAATATAATGGTACTCTTTGGGCGTGGGGGGCAAATAATTCGGGCCAATTAGGTGATGGATCTACTGTACGTAAAACAGTGCCCTCACAGGTGGGTACCGATAATCAATGGGTATATGTAAATTCAGCGGGTCATACTTTAGCAGTTAAAAATAACGGAACATTATGGTCATGGGGTTTTAATAATTACGGCCAGTTAGGAAATGGAAATACCACAGGCAGTAGTGTTCCTTTGCAAGTTGGTAGTGATAATGGTTGGTTGATGGCTTGCGGGTTTTATCAAAGTATTGGCATTAAAACCAATGGACAAATACTCACTTGGGGTAGTAATAGTTACGGACAACTTGGAAATGGGAGTTTGATAAATTCATTTTCGCCTGGCCAAATTACCAATAGAGGCGATAAGCCATATCAAATTTCCTCGGGGCATTTAAACAATCTTATCATAAAATCAAATGGTAGTCTTTGGGGCTGGGGATCAAATTCAAGTGGTGAATTAGGCGATGGAACACAGGTTGATAAGTTAATACCTTCACAGGTTGGAACAGAAACAAATTGGCGAAATGTAAAAACATATTCAGCAATGTCGGTTGGTATAAAACAAGATGGTACATTGTGGGCTTGGGGTAATAATCAAAATCAGGCACTTGGTTCGGGTTCTTCAACTCCTATGTACCAAACAACTCCATTACTTATAAGTAATGATGGTAAATGGATGGATATAGCTTCAAGCCAAAATGGTTTTTGTTCTATGATGATTAAAGCAGATGGAACACTGTGGGGTTGGGGTCTTAATCAATATGGTGAGTTAGGAAACGGTACTACAACACAGTTGTTTACCCCTACACAAATTGGTACAGATACCTGGAAAGCAGTTTCTATTGGAAATACACATTCCTTGGGCATAAAGTCAAATGGCACATTATGGGCATGGGGCATGGGCGGTGCCGGAGAATTGGGTACGGGTATTGATTATGCTCAAAGCCTCGAACCAACTCAGGTTGGTACTTCCGCTGGCTGGGTAGCAATTCAGGCAGGCCAAGGTTATTCTATAGCCCTCACTGTAAATGGAATTTTATGGACATGGGGCAATGGTTGGTACGGTACTTTAGGAAACGGTAGTCATACAAACGTAAACATACCAACCTTTATATCCTTAGATGGTTATTGGAAAAATATTAATACAGCAGGTAGCTTTGTAACGGCTTTAAAAAGTAATGGTCAGTTATGGGGATGGGGGGCTAACAATAGCTTTCAGTTAACCAATCCTCCGGGGCCAACAAATATCCCAATTCAATTATCGCCTGACGAGGATTGGATAAATACAGGAGCAGGTTCATCGTTCACCACCGCATTACATTCAAATGGAATTATTTGTGCCGTAGGCTCAAATTATAATGGAGAATTAGGAAATGGTTCTGTAGTACCTTCTCAAACATTTGATTGCCAGGTAGGTACTGTGCTTCCAGTATCGTATCTCCATCACCAATCGCAATGGCAATCTAAAAACGCCTATCTGCATTGGGTAACCGAAGGAGAAGTTGATACAAAAAACTTTACCGTTGAAAGAAGTATTGATGGTAATACTTTTATTTCGATAGGTACTGTGATAGCAAATAATCGTCCGGGGGAGCACAATTATTCTTTTATTGATGTAAATGTTGCTAATACTAACCAGCCTGCTTTGTATTATCGAATTAAGCAATTGGATATTGATGGTAGATTTAGATATTCAAATATTTCAAAGCTTACCAAATCTTTTGATGCTGCTAATTTAATTGTGTACCCCAATCCGGCGAAGGAAATATTAAAGATTAGTTTAGATCAACCTGCTACTGTAAAAAACAATTATAAAATAACAGATATGTCGGGGAGAATTTTATTACAAGGTACTCTTACGCAATTGGGCCAGCAGTACAGCATACCTGTAGCATCTTTAAAACCGGGATATTATGTTGTACAAATAATTACAAATGGTCAACAACAACTTGCAAAGTTTATAAAAAAATAAATAATTTTTTTCTGTCATCGCACCAGAAGGCACTGTATTCTTCCATGCAACGACAGCCCTATGTTCTTTACAATGGCTTCCAAGCGAAGCCTTTTTTTATAAAGAAAAATAAGGATTAAAGTTTAATTTAAATATCAACTTTCATACGCTGCATATTTGAATGCAATCAGTGGCTTAAAAAATAATGAATATCTTATTAGTTTGATTTTTAACTATAATAATGGGCTGTAATCCCTCTTTGCCAACAAGCAGGCATTGACGGGCTTTTTTTTGTGGTACTTTTTTAGAGAAGCAAAATAATATAAAGATTTGTCGCAGGCATCAGAATAAAAAAGATGAAAATCTTTTAACCCTAAATCAAAAATAAATAATGAACAAAATTAAAATCGCTACATACCGCAATACTTTTCATCACAACTCATTTTGATGCAGGTATCTTCTATATTTTAGTGTTTAAATTCAATGGAACCACACGTTATAATTCTACGAACTGGGATGCTCGGTTTATTTCCATTGCAGAGCTTTGGCAGGACATCCAATTTTCTTTGTAATATACCTACATTTAAATGAGTGTTACAGCAACCTTCCAAAACATTTTAGGAATATAATCCTTGTTTATTCTTCAATCAATCATTATTCTCTTTAGTTCATTATGTGCTTATTATATTTAAAAAAAGCTAAACCTTATGATTTCAATCATAAAATACTAAGAGAATCACATTCTACTTTTGGGTATAAATAAAACAAAACTAAAATGAACAAGAAAATCTTCACCATTGTAGCAATTGCTGCTGTAGTTTATATGACAGCATGCGGAGGTGGCAGCGATGCTCCTGCCACTAATACCAATAAAAGTAACACAAGTGCAACAGAAGAACCTAAAAGCATGGTTGCCGATCCTGTTTCATACGATCCAAAAAGAGGAGAAGGTAAATACGACGAGACCAATGTAAAAGTAGATGGCTTTGATGCTGCTATGGCTACAAAAGGAAAAGCAGTTGCAGAAACCAAATGTTTTTCATGCCACAAAAGCAGCGATGAAAAATTAGTTGGACCAGGATGGGCCGGTGTTACTAAAAGACGCACTCCGCATTGGATTATGAACTTTATTACCAACCCCGATCCAATGATTGATAAAGACCCCGAAGTACAAGCTCAATTAGAATTGTGTTTGGTACGTATGCCAAATCAAAACCTTGTAGAAACCGAAGCAAGAGAATTGGTGGAGTATATGAGGCAAAACGATGGAGCAAAATAAAAAATAATCAAAGGCCTGCTTCAGGCCTTTCCTATATCAACTTTAACCTTTAATCTTATGTTTATTAAAAAAATTTCGGTATGCATGTTGGCATTTGCAGCCCTGTATGCCAGTTCTTGTAAGCCCAAGAATGCCGGCACCGCAGTAAGCGGCGATGCTGCGTCCAAAGTGTATGTAGCCCCGGGTAAGTACGATGAATTTTACAATTTTGTTTCCGGTGGCTTTAGCGGTCAGCTTAGTGTATATGGTTTACCCAGTGGTCGTTTGCTTAGGGTAATTCCTGTATTCTCCGTTGATCCAGAAAAAGGATATGGCTATAGCGAAGAAACCAAGCCTATGTTAAATACATCGCATGGCTTTGTTCCCTGGGATGATTTACATCATGTGGAAATGTCAATGACCGATGGTGTGGCAGATGGTAAATGGGTATTTGTAAATGGTAACAATACTCCTCGTTTGGCTCGTGTAGATTTAAAAACCTTCCGCACTGCCGAAATTATTGAATTGCCCAACAGTGCCGGTAACCATAGCTCTCCTTTTGGTACCGAAAATTCTGAGTACATTGTAGCTGGTACAAGGTTTAGTGTACCTGCCGATGATGCCAATGGCGATGTTCCTATTAATTCTTATAAAGAAAACTTTAAAGGCCATATAAGCTTTGTAAGTATTGATAAAAATAATGGTGAAATGAACCTTGCATTCCAATTGAAAACACCAGGAATAAATTTTGACCTTGCCCGTGCAGGTAAAGGAAAATCTCATGGTTGGTTTTTCTTTAGCTGTTACAATAGCGAACAGGCTAATACACTGCTTGAAGTAAATGCTTCACAAAAAGATAAAGATTTTATAATGGCAGTAAACTGGAAAAAAGCAGAAGAGTATATTAAAGCCGGTAAAGGAAAAAAACAAACCGTAAAATATGCTCACAATAAATTCAATGAAGAAACACATACTGCTGTTTCTGAAATGAAAAATGAAGTAACCGTTTTGGATGTTGCCGAATATCCAGATATTGTTTATTTTATTCCTTGTCCTAAATCGCCCCATGGTTGCGATGTGGATCCAACCGGCGAATACATTGTGGGTAGTGGTAAATTAGCAGCTTTATTGCCTGTATTTAGCTACGACAAAATTCAAAAAGCAATTGCCGATAAAGCATTTGAAACAGAAAAATATGCCGGTCTTCCCGTTATTAAATACGAAGCAGCTTTGTATGGCGAAGTTCAAAAACCAGGCCTTGGCCCTTTGCATACAGAGTTTGATGCTAACGGAAACGCTTACACTTCTTTCTTTGTGTCTTCCGAAGTGGTTAAATGGAATATTAAAGACCTTAAAGTATTAGACCGCCAGCCTACTTATTATTCAGTTGGTCACTTAATGGTACCGGGTGGAAATACTAAAAAACCATTTGGTAAGTACCTGGTTGCTTATAATAAAATTACCAAAGATCGATACCTGCCAACCGGTCCTGAATTGTCGCAGAGTGCACAATTGTACGATATTAGCGGCGACAAAATGCAGTTGATACTCGATTTCCCAACTATAGGTGAACCTCACTATGCACAGGCAATACCTGCATCGCTTATTAAGGATAAGCAACTCAAAATTTTTGATATTAATGCCAACAAGCATCCTTATGCTACCAAAGGCGAAAAAGAATCGAAAGTGGTTAGGCAGGGTAACCAGGTGCATGTATATATGACTTCTGTTCGTTCACACTTTGCTCCCGATAATATTGAAGGCGTTCAACTGGGCGATGAAGTGTATTTCCATGTTACCAACCTTGAGCAGGATTGGGATGTGCCACATGGCTTTGGCGTTAAAGGTGCCAACAACGGTGAATTGCTAATAATGCCGGGTGAAACCACTACTTTAAAATGGGTGCCCGATCGTGTAGGAATATTCCCTATTTATTGTACCGACTTCTGCTCGGCGCTGCACCAGGAAATGCAGGGCTATGTAAGAGTGTCGCCAAAAGGAAGCAATGTTCCAATTAAATTTAGTTTGGGAGAAAAAGCAAAAGATAGTACAGCCCCCGCTAAATAAAATCCAATTTTCTTAACAAGTTATCGCAATGAGGCTGCACTATTTAGCAGCCTCATTGTTTTTTGTTGAAATTACGGATTGTCTTTAGGTAAATAAATAAATGACGGAATGAATGATAGTTTATGATTGAAATCATACCGCCTGCCAGCCTTTTAAAATAGCTTTGCAAAATATAATTGCTTATTTCCAATAAATTTTTATCAAAATGAATAATAATAAAATTTCCTCCCGGTCAAGATTATTGCTTTTGCTGGCAGGTGTTCTGCTTATTATAGCATTATTTGTACCACTTTGGAGTATATATTTAGATGCGCCTCAATATCCCGAAGGGTTAAGTTTACAAATATGGCCACATCAAATTGCCGGAGATGTGGATATTATCAATGGGCTTAACCACTATATTGGTATGAAAACATTGCACACCGAAGATTTTATTGAGTTTACTATCTTGCCTTATATCATAGGATTTTTTGCCTTATTATTTATACTCACAGCAACGCTTGCCCGAAAAAAACTACTCTATTTTGTTTTTACAGCATTTTTGTTATTTGGCATAATAGCTATGGTTGATTTTTGGAAATGGGAGTATGACTATGGTCACAATTTAGACCCTAATGCTGCTATTAAAGTACCGGGGATGGCCTATCAACCACCCCTAATTGGATTTAAACAATTACTCAATTTTGGAGCTTACAGTATTCCCGATATTGGAGGATGGCTTTTTATTTCAGCAGGTTTTTTGGTTTTAATTGCAGTAGCCATTGAAGCAAAATGGTTTAACCGTTTCAAAAGAAAAAATGCAACGGTAGTGGCAATGTTAAGCACTATGTTGGTTCTTAGTTCTTGTAGTGCCAAAGGGCCAAGTGCAGTTAACCTTCATAAAGATGCCTGCGAGTATTGTAAAATGACTATTTCCGATGCTCATTTTATGGCTCAGCTTCAAACCAAAAAGGGTAGAGTATATAATTTTGATGATATAAACTGTATGCTCAGCTATATAAAAGCCGGCGATAACTCAACCTTTGCCAATTTTTATATTGCCAATTACGAAAAATCTCCTGAGTTTACCGACGCTACAAAAGCATTTTATATAACCCATGCTTCCTTTAAAAGTCCCATGGGTGGAAACACGGTAGCTTTTACTACAGAGTCTGCTGCAAATGAATTTGCTAAGAAAAATAATTCCGGTGTTAAAACATGGGAACAAGTATCAGGGAAAAATATTGTTACAGAATCTCATCATTAAAAATGCTTATTAGGTTTTATCTTTTGTTAATGCCGGTGTTGCTACTGCCGGAGATTTGCGCTGCAAATGCTACAAATGTATTACGAGTAGGTAAGGGGCAATCGTATGGTAGTATTAAAGCAGCAATAGCAGCAAGTAGCCATGGCGATACCGTAATTATTTCTGCCGGTTTGTACCAGGAAGGAAATATTATTATTGATAAGTCTATATTCATTCAGGGCGAAGGAAAACCAATTCTTGATGGACAATTAAAATTTGAAATACTTTCTGTAAAAGCTAACCATGTAACCATTAAGGGCTTAGTACTTAAGAACTCCGGTCGTTCTGCTATGGACGACCCCGGGGCCATTAAAGTGTATGATGCTTCCAATGTTTTAATAGAAGGCAATACCTTGCTCGATAACTATTTTGGAGTTTATCTGCAATATTCTAAAAATTGTATTGTTAAAAACAATTTTATTCGGGCTACACAATTGCTCGAGCATCAGTCCGGCAATGGCATTCATTGCTGGAAGAGCGACAGCCTGCAAATAATTGGCAATAAAACCTATGGCCATCGGGATGGAATTTATTTTGAGTTTGTAACACATTCCATTATATGGCGAAATTTAGCCTACAATAATTTGCGCTATGGCTTACACTTTATGTTCTCTAATGATAATGCTTATATCAGCAATTTATTTAAAAATAATGGGGCAGGAGTGGCGGTAATGTTTACCAAAAAAGTAGTGATGATCAACAATAGCTTTGAAGATAACCTGGGCGATGCCGCTTATGGCTTGTTGTTTAAAGAAATCTCCGATTGCTATCTTTCCGGAAATAAATTTATACGAAATACCACCGGAATTTTTTTCGATGGGTCAAACCGAATAATTATTGAGCGAAATATTTTTAAAGAAAATGGTTGGGGTATGCGATTGCAAGCCAACTGTATGGACAATGTAATTCAGCTTAACAATTTTTTGGGAAATACTTTCGATATGGCAACCAATGGTTCGCTTACATTAAATATGTTCAGCGAAAATTATTGGGACAAATACCAGGGCTATGATTTAAACAGAGATAAAATAGGCGATGTACCTTATCATCCATTAAGTCTATATGCTGTAATTGTTGAACAAAACCCTCCGGCAATGTTACTCTACAGAAGTTTTATGGTTAACCTGTTGGATCAGTCGGAAAAATTGTCGCCCAGTCTTACACCCGAAAATTTTGTAGATAATAAACCAAGCATGGCTCCGCATAATTTATGATTGAGATAAAAAACATATCAAAGAACTTTGGCAAATTAAAGGCCCTCGAAAATGTTAACCTTAGGTTCAACAAAGCTGAATGTATTGCCTTAATAGGGCCCAATGGCTGTGGTAAAACCACTTTAATAAAAACAATATTGGGTATGGTTTTGCCCGATAGTGGGGATGTTTTTTTTAACGGTCAAAGTATTAAAAACGATACTGCTTATAGAAAACAATTGGGCTATATGCCTCAAATAGGTCGCTACCCCGATAATATGACTATTGGCCAGGTTACAGAAATGATAAAAGGCATTAGAACCCAAAAGGAGCCGCAGGATA
Source organism: Chitinophagaceae bacterium UBA2793 (assembly GCA_002352045.1). Classification (GTDB taxonomy): domain Bacteria; phylum Bacteroidota; class Bacteroidia; order Chitinophagales; family Chitinophagaceae; genus Ferruginibacter. The sequence goes on from DEHT01000071.1 coordinate 77,707, forward strand.
AAGAATTAGCAGATGCTTTTAATTTAGATAAATTGAGCCATAAAAAAATGCGTACGCTTAGCGGCGGCACCACTCAAAAAGTGAGTGCAACACTTGCTTTTATGTTTAAACCCCAGGTGCTAATCCTCGATGAGCCTACTGCCGGACTGGATCCAATTGCTGCAGAAATTCTAAAAGCAAAAATAATTGCTGCAAAAAATGATGGCTGTCTTATTCTTATCACTTCACATTTACTCAGCGAGTTGGAAGATATTGTAAGCGAAATAATTTTTATGCAGGATGGAAATGTACGCTTCCATAAAAAAGTAGCCGAACTAAAAGCCGATACCGGAAGAGAAACCATTGCACAATCTATTCTTCATCTATTAAAATCGGGTACCGCATGATAAGGCTATTAAAATATGTAATACTCGATATCGTAAAAAATAAAATTGTAATTGCTTACTGCATTATGCTGGCTCTTTTTACCTGGAGTGCATTTGGGCTGGAAGATAATGTTTCAAAAGGTATATTAACCCTGTTGAACATAATGCTACTGGCAGTGCCGCTGGTTTCGGTGTTGTTTGCAACCATTTATGTTTATAATAGCAACGAGTTTATAGAACTGCTTTTAAGCCATCCGGTAAAACGGAGTGTAATTTGGAAAGCGCTATTCATTGGCTTGTCTCTTAGTATGGTAGCTGCATTTATAATTGGTACCGGCATACCCTTGTTATTTTTTGCCGACTTTTCTACAGCACTTATTATGATTGTGGCCGGCTGCATGCTTACCATCATTTTTGTTGCCATTGCTTTTTTAAGCAGCATACTTACCAGGGATAAAGCAAAAGGAATTGGAATTGCTGTGATGCTTTGGTTATACTTTGCACTACTGTTTGACGGCCTGGTGCTTTTTATTTTTTTCCAGTTCTCCGATTATCCAATCGAAAAACCGGTGGTGCTATTGAGTGCTTTGAGCCCAATTGATTTATGCCGAATACTTATCTTATTGCAGTTGGATGTTTCCGCAATGATGGGGCATACCGGCGCTATATTTAAAAACTATTTTGGCAGCAATTTGGGGTTGCTGGTTTCTTTCTTGTTATTAGTATTGTGGGTAGCTGTTCCTTTCTATATTTCTTTGCGGAAGTTTAAAAAGAAAGATTTATAAAGTATGCAGTTGTTACATTGTTTGTGGAGAAACCGGTTGGCTAATTATTGAAAATTTAAATCAATCTACAGTAAAACAATCCAACTTTTATTTAAAGATATTGGGTAAAAAATATAATAATGAACACATGAAAGCAGATATTTCAAGCAAAGAAGATGTTCAAACCATTGTACATCTCTTTTATGATAAAGTAATAGCCGATGAAGTGCTGGGGGTGTTTTTTACAAAAGTGATTGCTATTAATTGGAATAAGCACTTACCGGCAATGTGTGCATTTTGGGAAAATGTTTTGTTCTTTACCGGCGAATATGAAGGAAATCCATTGGTAGCTCACCGAAAATTGCACGCCATACATCCAACTACCACCAGGCATTTTGAACGATGGATTGATATTTTTGATGAAACCATTGATGAACATTTTGCAGGACCAAATGCTAACAAAATGAAAGACCATGCTAAAGCTATTGCTGCAGTGATGTTACAAAAAATTTAAACATTGTTGAAAAGAAGGGTAATATTTTTGAAATAATACCTTCCTTAATTTCTGTCAATCTAATTTCCGTTTTATCTGCGAAGAAGCCAATAACACCGAACCTAATAATAGCATAACGGCTATAGCAAATAGCATCTCATTGATATGGCTAACCGGTATATAAAAAAAAGCTGCAAAACCCTGAATGCCCAGTAATAATTCGTTTAAGAAAACTCCGCAGAGAAATATAAACGCTGCTATGCAGGCAAATTTCGAAATTTTTAGACTTCCTTTTGCAAATGCATACCCAATAATAAATAAACTATAAACCCCCAGTAAAATAAGGTGCAGGTAAGCAATTACTATAGAGCGTATGCCAAATACCAATTGACTTAAAGAAGGTACTACCGAAATAGCCTGCAACAAAAATTTAAGTGTAAGCGCAAAAGCTGCTGCATAAAAAAATACATTTATCCATTTTGGATAACCGGGTTGAAGATTTTTTACAACAGGTATTGTTTTTATCAATAGCATCACCCAGGTAATTAGTTGAACAATTGCTGCACTAACGGTAACTACATATAACCAGCCCGGAAGCTTAGCCCATAAAAGCGACAGAAATAGGGTAGGAATAACGGTAATAGTAAAGCCCCAAAAATATTTCTTTAATAAAATAGTGGCAGGAAGCATTGATGCCGCAATAGCCATTGCTCCAAAGAAAAACCAACCACTGTATTGAAAATGCAAGTAATAGTATACAGAACCAAGATAAGACTGACTATTAATATTTTTGCTCATGAGCATATAGGCCAAAAAAAATGGCCCGGCAGATGAAAGTATATTTAATAGTAAGCCTGTAATGGCCCAGCACTTAGAAGGATGGGTAGATGACATGCTTTTTGCATCTTTAATAAATGAAATACAAAATAAAATAGCTACCACAATAGATGATGTAGAAAATACTATGGATATTGCTTTATAACCCAGCATTGTAAAAGAAATCAACATTCCAAAAGCACAAAGAAGGTTGGCTAAAATGAGCAGATTGTATTTTTTTATTTTTTGTTCGCTAATAACGGATCCTATTATGATAGCAAGCCCGGTATATAATACATGACTTATCCAGCCGGCAAAAGCAAAGTGTGAATGAGCATGAAGCAAATTCTTTTGCTCCAAATACGGAAAGTTGAATGCAATTTTATAACGCATGAGCGTACCATACAGGGCTACAAGTACCAAATTTATCAAAGCCCAACGTAGCCATTTATTTCCAAAATTTTTACACATATCCTTTAAAAATAAAGTTTGTGATCAATGGTTTTTACCTTCCCTTCGCCACACATTTTGCTTAGGGTACGGATAACCGTTTCTACCCTAATTCCAATAAAGTCTGCCATTTGCTGGCGTGTATGCGGTACCGACCATAAGTCTGTTTCTTTGCATCCGCTTTCAACTTTATGTATTTCCAAAAACTTCATTATTTTTTCTTCCGGGCTATTGCATACCCATATTTGAGCAGCAGTAGCTTTTTTGTATAATCGCTGTGAGAAAAGTTGAAGCATATTTTGTGAGTACTCCGGAAAATCTTTTAAAAGCAGTAAAAATTTTTCTTTTGAAATTCTTACCAAAATGCTTGGAGTTATAGCCTGTGCAGTACAGGGGTATATTTTATTGAGCATCATAGGAGGCTCGCCAAAACTTTGTCCATCTTTAAAAACACCTTGTATTAGCTCTTTACCTTCAGTATTGCTCGAAAACAATTTTACGGAACCTTCTACCAACTGATAAAAAAAATTGGGCGTATCACCTTCGTGAAAAATCAATGCTCCCTTTTCGAGCTTGCGAGCCACACCACCGTAGGTAATAAGAATGTTGTAGTCTATATGCATAATGGTATTTGTATGCTTTAAGATTTGTTAACCCCTTTCTGTTGTATAATTAAATAGTTCATCAAAATTTTTATTGCAACTTATCTTAATCCCCTTTGTATTTGTTTAAAACAAGATATTATTTTAGCATTGAATAAGCAAATTTTAAAAAGCTTGCCTTGGTACTGGTATTAGCTATAAATACTTTTATCAAATTGCATTAGTATAGTTGCAATAATATAGCTTATACACTCCGCATCTTTTGAATGTTTATTATTTTTTGTTGCTTTATTTATTATACCAGAGGAGTTTTATTATTGCCCTGGTAATAATTTATTTTCGACAAAAACATTGTAGCCATTTTGTCGCCTCTCCATTTTGCTTCATCTGCTGTTTTACCTTCAAAATTCAAATCAATCGTTTGATGCCAGGTAGTAAGCCAGGTATCAAAATGTAGTTGCTGAATAGGCAATCTTGCATGCGGCGGAAATGGACTCCCAAAATAGGTATGCTCGCCCAATAAAACGGTTTGCCAAAAGTTGTACATTTTTTCCAAATGAGTAGGCCATCTGTCTTGAATAATACCGTTGAAAATCGGGCCTAGTAATTCATTGGATCTAATGGCATCATAAAAATTATTTACCAAAAGTTTTATATCATCCAGGGTTTGTATGTCGTGTTTTTGATTCATTAAAAATTATTGTTTAAGGTATATTTCTCCATTCTTCATTTGCAAAGCCATTTGTTGTATCAGGGTGTTTTCAAGCATATCTTTTAATCCTTCTCTTATTAATTTAAATTGATGATGTACCGGGCAAGGTTTTTTATCGTTGCATTTTTTTAAACCAAGGGCACATGAGCTAAACATTTCATCCCCATCAATTGCATCTACTATATGTTTTAAACTAATGGTTTGTAATTGAGTTTCGTTTAAATAAAAACCTCCTTTGGGCCCCTTATCGGCACTAAGTATCTGATTGCGGGTTAACTTTTGTAAAGTTTTTGCGGTAAACGCTTCGGGACTGCCTATTGCCTGGGCAATAGTTTTTTGCCCCACTTTTACCCTCTTCAAAGATTCTGCAGCTATAAAAATACAAGCACGTATAGCGTATTCGCAAGATTTTGAAAACATGCTTTCAATTTTGAAATGCAAATTTATTCTATCCTATAATAAAAGACAAGTTTATCCTTTATTGTTGTAACTGATTGTTGTCAGTATTTGATGAGGTAAATTGTTGGGTAACATTTTTTAATGATTATTTTATGCAGACTAAGCATCAAACAAAAGCAACCATTGTACACAACACCCACGTTTATCAGTTGAGGAAATTAAAATGTTCTGGAAGTTTTATTGCCCATCGGGGCGGCACTTAAAACATATTGCCCCTATGAGACTGAAAAGAAACCGTATTAATTGCTTTGCAACCAAAATTTAGGCTCTATGAGGTATATAGATTTTAATTTCCTCAACAGGGCATTTCACATAAAATCTGAAAAAATAAAGTAACGATATTAAGTAAGCTACATCAGGCAGGATAATAAATGACAAGGAATTTGAATAAAAAAAAGTCATTAACTATCGTTAATGACTTTTTTAAAAGTGAAAAATTTCAACCTATTGCTTGGTCCATATATTGTTTTCAGGAACCATATCAGGCAATACTTTATCGGGGTCTAAAACTACTTTGCTAATTTCTTCTGTAGTGGGTAGCAAAAATTTCCAGGTACTATTGTTTTGCCAAATTTCTACGGGTAGTTTTTTTCTTGCAGTTTTACCACTTACTGAAGTGTATTCAACAGTTACCGGCATGGCCATTCTGTCTTTATTACTAATGGTAACCAGGGCTCCTTTGCCGGCATCGTTGTTTAAATAGGTTACAGTGTCAATAGCCTGGTCAAGCTGATAGTTATTAATAAATACCGATTTCCAAAACCACGCAAGGTCTTCGCCGGCACCGTTTTCCATACAGCGGAAAAAATCCCAGGGAGTAGGGTGCTTGTATGCCCATTTTTTTATGTAGTTTTTAAAAGCATAATCAAATCGTTCATGACCCAATACTTCATTTCGCAAAAGCTCTAAAGCAAAGCCGGGTTTAGCATAAAGCAATGTTCCAATATTTCTTTCGCCCATACCATCTGGTGTGTTTAAAACCGATTCCATTTCGACACGAAACATAAAACTTTTATGTGCACTATAGGGATTGCCTTTATACTCGCCATTGTTGAAATCGGCTTCTGCAATTCCATTAATAAAAGTATTGAAGCCTTCATCCATCCATCCATATCTTCTTTCGTTGCTACCTACTATCATTGGAAACCAGGTGTGGCCAAACTCATGATCGGTTACTCCCCAAAGGCCTGCTCCTTTTGCATTGTAACCACAAAACACAATGCCCGGATATTCCATACCACCAATATTGCTTGCTACATTTATGGCTGCAGGGTAGGGATAAGCAAACCATCTTTTTGAATAATTTTCAATGGATGCTTTAGTGTATTCGGTAGATCGGCCCCATGCTTTTTGTCCATCGCTTTCTTCGGGATAAAGAGAAATAGCCAGCCCCTTTTTGCCCTCGGGTAAATTCATTTTTGCTGCATCCATTATAAATGTTCTGGAAGCTGTCCAGGCAAAATCTCTTGCATTCACCATTTTGTATTTCCAGGTAAGGGTAGGTTTTGCCGGGCGTGATGCAGGATTTGTTACATCTTCTTTACTTCTAATAATTACCGTTTGGTCGCTTTGCTTAGCCTGGTTGTATTTCGCCAATTGATTTGCGGTAAACACTTCCTGTGGATTTTGCAATTCACCCGAAGCTCCTACAAGCATGCTTGCAGGTACGGTAATACTTACATTATAATCTCCGTATTCGCAATAAAATTCGCTGGCTCCCAGGTAGGGGTCGGTATTCCAGCCTCGTACATCATCATACACACACATGCGTGGAAACCATTGTGCAATACAAAATATATCGCCATTTTTTGTTGGTTGAATGCCGGTTCTGTCTGCTCCGTATTGCGGTACAGTATAGCTGTAGCTGATGCGAAATTGAGTGTTGCCGTTTTTGGCTGCAAGCGGTTGCGCCAGCTTTATTTGCATTCGGGTATCGGTAACTATATAATCGGCTTTCGATGCAGTGTTGCCCTGCAATATTTCTACCGACTTTATTTTATATCCACCATCAAATCCGCTCTTTGCATCTCCATAGCGGCTTCTGCCGGTTGCCGGCATTTTAGCCTGGCCACGGGAATCTTGTGTGAATAAATTTTGATCGAGTTGCAACCAAAGAAAATCTAAATCTTGCGGACTATTATTTTTATAGTTGATGCTAACCGTTGCCGTTACTTCTTTCTTCTGTTCATCCAGGCTGGCAGCAATGCTATAATCAACTTTGTTTTGCCAATAGGCCGGGCCCGGCTCGCCGGAAGCTGCCCTGTATTGATTGCCCGATTGTGTATAAAACAATGGACTGAATAAGTCGTGGTAATCGTACTTGCTTTGCGCTACGGCCATACTATTTATTGCAGCCAACAGAATTAGAATGCCTTTGATTTTTTTCATGTGTTTATTTTATTTTTTTCAATTTATGCATTGAGCATTTGCCTTTAGCAAATTTTTGTTACCGATAGTATATGCTAATGAAAATTATTTTTATACTTATTTGGAGGCTAAATATAATTGAATTGTGCTTAAATGCGTGAACCTATACATTGCATTTAACTTTTCGCTTAACATGTAATTATTTTTTTGTTACCATCATTATATCCTTGGGCATCATCGTTGCGGCGCTCCGTTCAACAATGGTAATACTTTTGAACTTTTATTGAAGCGGAAATTTAAAATACACCCACCTATATTTTCGATGCTGTGCAATTGCACAAGGGGAGAAACTATTTAAAATTGTTGCAGCCGCTTTCTTGCTGAGGCGGTTGATATGTTGTACGCATCTTCATCGGCAACTTATGTAATAGGAGTATTTTCGAAAACATCGGTAGCTTATTCCTTAGCTTAATCGCATACCCCGAATGGGGTTTAATTAAAGTAGCCATCGGCGCAACCGATGGATAAATAATTTCAGTTTTGATGTCGAACCCCGAAGGGGTTCAACAAAATTTTCGTCCCCTTTACCAATCGTTTCTCTCCCGGCTATTGAAGCCCGTATGTCCACAGCTGTTTAAGATCTTCGAACTTACATTTACCGCTATTCCTTCTCATCCATCCGGCGGCAATTTTAAATAAATACCAAAAAAAATAGTATCATAAAACTAAAATATTTAGTTTTACATAAAACATGTATGTATGGAACAGGAACCATTTTTTAGTGCAGCCTATAAGGGCAGTAAGCAATACGGCCAGCAGCAAATATCCACCGCCAATGCTACGGGCTTTGGTGCTGCCACCGACGATTATATGGAACGTGGCATTGATTTGAACGAGCAACTCGTGCATAACAAACCCGCTACCTTTTTCTTTAGAATGAAAGGCGATGCCATGAAGGATGCCGGCATTTACGACAACGATATTTTAATTGTAGATCGTTCGGTAAAAAATGTAAACGGGCGGGTGATCATTGCTATTCTTAATGGAGAGTTGTTGGTGCGGCGTTTTCACAAAAACTTTTCTTCGGCTTTTTTGATTCCCGAAAACGACCGCTATAAAACCATCAACCTTTCGGAGTTTGGAGAATTTGCTATTTGGGGAGTGGTAATACATTCTATTCATACACTGTAAGAACAATTGTTTATAAAGAAATACTATTGTCCCACTAAGTTGGGCTAAAGCCCACTGGGAGAAAATTTGAATCAATAGCCCGGGCTTAAGCCCAGGGCTATTGAAACTGGGAGAGGATTTGAATCAATAGCCCAGGGCTATTGAAACCAGCACCGTTGGTGGGCTTTAGCCCAATTTGCCCGGGCTATAATAAAAAAGTGATTTTAATTTTTAAGAGGATGCGTTATGTATGCCATCATTGATTGTAATAATTTTTATTGCTCATGCGAAAGATTGTTTCTTCCGCAGCTTGCTAAGCAGCCTGTGGTAGTGCTGAGTAATAACGACGGCTGCATTGTGTCTCGCAGCGATGAGGCAAAAAGCCTGGGTGTAGAAATGGCCGTGCCTTATTTTATGGCGAAGCCGCTCATTAAAAAACACAGCGTTACTGTATTTTCTTCCAACTATGGTTTGTATGGCGATTTAAGCTGGAGAGTGATGGAAACTTTACGAAGCCTGTTTGGTAAAAAAAATGTGGAAGTGTATTCCGTTGATGAAGCCTTTGTATTGCTCGAGGGATTCACGCCCGATCAACTTGCCGGCCTTTCTATGCAAATAAGGCAGCAGGTAGAGTTGTGGACGGGTATAAAAGTTTCGGTAGGAGTGGCGCCTACCAAGTTGTTGGCAAAACTGGCCAATCGGTTGGCAAAAAAAAATAAAGAAAAAACACAGTGTGTGCTGCTGCTCGATACGCAGGAAAAAATTGAAGCAGCCCTGCGGCAAACCCGGGTGGGCGATTTGTGGGGAGTGGGCAGGCAATACGAAAAAAAACTAAATGAGTGGGCCATTTACGATGCCTACCAGCTAAGCCGCATGAGCGAATCTTTTGCCAAAAATAAGCTGGGTGGAGTAGTAGGTGTAAGAATGATAAAAGAACTGCGGGGCGAACCTGCCAAACAAATGCAGGATGAACTGGTTCAAAAAAAAATGATTGCTACCACCCGAATGTTTGGCACTCCGGTTACCCGCATGAGCGAACTCAAAGAAGCCATTGCTACCTACACTGCAAGGGCGGCAGAAAAGCTGCGCAGGCAAAATAGCGCCGCAACAACCATCAGCATTTTTGTAATAAAAAAAATGGCCGACAACANNGAACTGCTGAAGCCGGCCATGAACATGGTAAGTAAAATTTTTAAAGAAGGCGAAGTGTATAAAAAGGCGGGTGTAATATTGAGCGGTATTGTACCCGACGAATTGGTACAGGGCAATTTGTTTGTGGCCGGTGACAAAATCGGCAATCGAAAATTAATGCAGATGATTGATAATATTAATTTTAGCCAGCGAGACGATATTTTAAAATTTGCCGCAAGCGGCACCGGCCGAAACTGGAAAATGCGCCAGGAGCTACGTAGCCCACGCTATACTACCCGATGGAACGAGTTGTGTGAAGTGAAGTGATGATAAAACTGTTGAAATTAAAATGAATGCAAAAAAAATGGCGGCCTGCATATCGGCCACCACTTTTTTCTCTTGCTTAAACATTTCCCAAAAGAGGGAAATTATTTTTTCAAATCAAATCGATCTGCATTCATCACTTTCACCCAGGCTTTAATAAAGTCGGTTACAAATTTTTCTTTGTTATCGTCTTGAGCATATACTTCGGCATAGGATCTTAAAATAGAATTGGAGCCTAAAACCAAATCAACCCTGGTAGCTGTAAATTGAGTGGCACCGGTTGCCCTGTCAACTATATTGTAAAGATTAGATGAAACCGGAACCCATTTGTATTTCATATCGGTGAGGTTCACAAAAAAGTCGTTGCTAAGTGTGCCTTCTTTTTGGGTAAATACGCCATGCTTGCTTCCGCCATAGTTTGTTCCTAAAACCCTCATGCCACCAATAAGTGTTACCATTTCAGGTGCGGTTAAGCCCATTAGTTGAGTTCTGTCGAGTAACAATTCTTCGGGAGAAACTACATAATCTGTTTTCAAATAATTTCTAAAACCATCATGTAAAGGTTCTAAATCAGCAAAAGATTCCTCGTCGGTTTGCTCCTGCAACGCATCACCACGGCCGGCAGCAAAAGGAACTTTTACATTAAAGCCGGCATCTTTTGCAGCTTGCTCCACAGCGGCACTTCCGCCCAATACAATAAGATCGGCAATGCTTATTTTTTTGCTAAGGCCATTTTGTATTTCGGAAAGTTTTGCCAAAACCTTTTGCAGCCTTGCAGGTTCGTTTGCTTCCCAGTCTTTTTGTGGAGCCAGTCGAATGCGGGCTCCATTGGCACCGCCTTTGTAATCGGAACCACGATAAGTTCTGGCAGCATCCCATGCAGTATTTATAAGTTCGGATTTGGTTAATCCTGCATTCAGCAGTTTGGTTTTTAATTCTTCTACTTCAGCATCAGTAAGTGTGTAATCCACTGTAGGAATAGGGTCTTGCCAAATTAAATCTTCGGCAGGAACATCTGCGCCTAAGTACCTGGATTTTGGCCCCATATCTCTATGCGTAAGTTTAAACCAGGCTTTTGCAAAAACCTCGGTGAAATAATTGAAGTCGTTATAAAATCTTTCTGAAATTTTTCTGTATTCCGGGTCTACTTTTAATGCCATATCTGCATCGGTCATCATGGGGTTTCTGCGAATAGATGAATTGAAAGCATCCACCGGTTTTTTATCTTCCGGCATATTGGTAGGTTCGTATTGCCATGCACCTGCCGGACTTTTGGTTAAAGCCCAATCGTAGTTTAATAATAAATCAAAGAAGCCATTGTCCCACTTTGTTGGGTCGGTAGTCCAGGCGCCTTCAATGCCGCTCGCCATTGTGTTCTCTTTATTACCTGAGCCTACGGGGTTAAACCATCCCAGGCCCTGTGTTTCAATATTGGCTGCTTCGGGTACGGCTCCCAGCAATTCGGCTTTTCCATTTCCGTGCGCTTTACCTACGGTATGTCCACCTGCAGTTAATGCAACGGTTTCCTCATCGTTCATTGCCATTCTCGAAAAAGTAACCCTCATATCTTTGGCAGTTTTTAAAGGATCGGGTTTTCCATCTACGCCTTCGGGGTTCACATAAATCAATCCCATCATCACAGCAGCCAAAGGATTTTCAAGATTCCTTTCTCCGGAGTACCTGCTTCCTTCGCTTCCGGTGGGTGCCAGCCATTGTTTTTCTGCACCCCAGTAAATATCTTTTTCCGGATGCCAAATATCTTCTCTGCCTCCACCGAATCCGTAAGTTTTAAGTCCCGCTACTTCGTAAGCAATGGTGCCAGCAAGTACAATCAAATCGCCCCATGAAATTTGATTACCATACTTTTTCTTGATTGGCCAAAGCAGTCTTCTGCCTTTATCGGCATTTACGTTATCGGGCCACGAGTTGAGTGGGGCAAAGCGTTGGTTACCGGTATTGGCACCACCACGGCCATCGGCTTTTCTATAAGTTCCTGCCAGGTGCCAGGCCGTTCTTGCAAACATACCCGAGTAACTTCCATGATCTGCGGGCCACCATTCCTGGCTATTGGTTATTAATTTTCTTAAGTCGGCTTTTAATGCTTCTAAATCTAATTTTTTAAATTCTTCTGCATAGTTGAATGCTTCTCCAAATGGATTTGTTTTTTTGTCGTGCTGGCTTAGAATATCCAAATTCAATGCATTGGGCCACCATTCCATTACGCTTTGATTGGCACCGGTATTGGCTCCATGCATTACAGGGCATTTGCCTGAAGTGGCTTGTTCATTCCCGTTATGCGGCACCGGACATTTTCCTTGGTCTGTAGTACTCATTGTAAAGTTTTATTTAAGTATAAATGAATATTGTTATTAATTGCTAAAAGCGAGTGCTTACAAAAGTAGAATATTGTTTTTATAATTTTAATCAATTAATTTTATCTTTCAATAGTTTAAAGCTATAATGACATTAGTTCAATTGGAATACATTGTGGCATTGGATGCAGTAAAGCATTTTGCCAAAGCTGCAGGGCAATGTCATATTTCGCAGCCATCGCTGAGTATGCAGGTGCAAAAGCTGGAGGAAGAATTGGCAACGCAAATTTTTATAAGAACCAATCCGGTTACCACTACTGAAGCCGGAAAAGTGATTGTAGAACAAGCAAAAAAAATTTTGGCCGAAGCTGCCCTGATGCAGCAATTGATTCAGCAACAAAAAAACATAGTAGGAGGGAGTTTAAGAATTGGTATTATTCCCACATTGGCTCCATATATGTTGCCACAATTTTTACAGAACTTTATCACTAAATATCCCCAGGTAAGATTAAGCATTCATGAACTTACTACTGAGCAAATTATTTTACAACTAAAGAATGGAAGCCTGGATGCAGGAATTTTGGCCACACCTTTAAACATTGTTGAATTAAAGGAAGATTTTTTGTTTAATGAAGAGTTTGTTGCCTATGTATCCAAAAAAGAAAAACTGTTTAATAAGAAATACATTTTGGCCGATGATATTGATGTAAGAAGCATGTGGTTGCTTGAGGAAGGGCATTGTCTTCGAAACCAGGTGATGAACCTTTGTGCATTGCAAAAGGATGCATCCATTGAAAAACATTTTGACTATGCGGCCGGTAGTATTGAAACGCTTAAACGATTTGTAGATAAAAACGGGGGCATTACCTTGTTGCCGGAGATGGCTACTTTTGATATGACTACTGCGCAAAAAAATATGTTACGTTATTTTAAAACTCCTGCGCCGGTAAGAGAAATTAGCCTAGTAACTTTAAAAACTTTCAGCAAAACCATGTTGATTAGTATTTTAAAACAATGCATCATTTCCAATCTACCCAATGAAATTGGTAAAAAGAAAAAAGTAGAAGTAGTGCCGGTGTAATTTAAAATGTTTTGAAAGTGGAGAAAGTTGAATTTAGATTTATTCAAGCTTCTGATAACAAAAAGTTGGCTAATGTTATTCGAAATGTATTTGAAGAGTACGATGTTCCAAAATGTGGCACCGTGTATTCCGATCCTACTACCGATGATTTATTTGTATTGTTTCAAAAGGAAAGGGCTGCTTTTTTTGTGGTTGAAGTAGATGGAATAGTGGCTGGTTGTGGCGGTATTTACCCAACTAAAGGATTGCCTGATAAATATGCCGAGTTGGTAAAGTTGTATCTAAGCAACACACATCGGGGTAAAGGATTAGGAAAATATTTATTGGAGAAATGTATTGCTACTGCAAAAAAAATGGGTTACACACATTTATATTTGGAGAGTTTTCCACAGTTTGTTGAAGCCATTCATTTATATCAACAATATGGCTTTGAATATTTGCCCAATGCAATGGGCCAATCGGGTCATACTGCCTGTAATGTATGGATGCTGAAACCGATTTAGTTTTTCAAAACCTCTTTCAAAAATAAGAGCGTGTGTTGCCATGCACGGTTGGCCATAGTTTCATTGTAATCGGCCGATGCAGGATTTGTAAATGTATGTTTACTGTTGGCATAAGTAATTATTTGCCAATCGGCTTTTGAAGCTTTCATTTCATTTATAAACTGATGCATTATCTCTGCTGTTACACCCCGGTCTTCTGCCGGGTTTTCAACCAATACTTTAGGTAGAATAGTAGTAGTGGGTCTGCTGCTATCTTTGCCCAATCCACCATGAATGGATACTACTCCCTGAACCGAAAGGTTAGCCCTTGCAGCTTCCAATGCACCTGTACCACCAAAGCAATAGCCAATTACAGCCAGCCTGTTTGAATCGGCACCTAAGTTTTTTAATTGCTCCAATGCTAATGCAATTCGTTGCTGATAAGCAACAAAATTATTTTTGTAATACCCTGCAATTTTTGATGCCGCATTATTGTCAGCAGGAATATTTCCTTCGCCATAAATGTCTGCTATAAATGCGATGTATCCATTTTTTTCCAAGACAAGTGCAGCAGTTTTACTTTCGTCATCAATACCTTTCCATGCTGGCAATATTAATACGCCCGGTAAATGGTTTGCTTTATTGGATGTTACTAAGCCATTTAATTTTTGTGCTGCATCATAATAGGTAATTGGTACTAACTGTTGTGCCGGCAGATTAATGCTAAACAAAATTGAAACTGCTAAAAGAATGATGCTTTTCATTTTCAAATAATTTTAAAATGAATTAACAGGGGTTACCAATATTTAATTCATTCGGTTAAAGATAAATTGCACTAAAACGAAGTCGCAAAAATTGTCATTGATAAAGTCAATTATTTACAACTAAAACTTTCGAATCAATATTACACCGGCTACAATCAGTAGCATACCCAGTACTCTCCAAATATTAATGCTATGCTGTTGATCAACTAAAATATTAAAATGATCGAGGAGTATAGCAATAAACATTTGGCCTGCCACAATTAATCCAAAAGTAAGTGCCGGCCCAATTTTTGGGAAAATTGTCACCAATGCGGTTACATAAAATGCACCTAATATACCACCCAGCCAAACATGCATGGGAGCCGATTTTAAACCGGCAATGGAAATGGTTTGTTTACTAAAAAGTATATACAATCCTATTGTTAATGTACCTACTAAAAAAGAAATGAGCGCCGCAAATACAGGGCTTTCAATTGATTTGCCCAGTTTAGTATTTAAGCCTGCCTGTATGGGCAAAACAGCTCCCGACAAAAATGCAATAAACATCCATGTAAATTTCATGTAAATTTTTTTGTAGTAAATGTATGCTTTTCTATTAATGTAGTAGGCAAGTAGTTAAATTCTACTTTATGTAGTGTGATTACCACTCTTTAACAAGCTTTATTAAAAGCTGCATAAACAAAAAGCTTCCGAAAATTTCCGGAAGCTTTTCAATTACTTTAGCTCGTTTAGGTATTGGTTTAATACAGGATAAAAGAAATAGAAGTTGACCGATATTGGATTGGTTTTTTTTATTGGATATTGAAAACGGTTGGTTTCTCNNCAACAAGAGCAGCTTTGCCCATTTTTTTTTATCTTATAAATACTGAGAAAAATAAAAAATATAGTAATAGCACTATCGTAAAACTACTTGTTTAAATGTTGTGCGTTAATGGTCAAAGCCATTTGAAGGCTGGTTTATATACTTTTTAAAAAAATCTTTTTTGTTATCCTTGTACGAAACTACCAGTCCAAGTTTGTAAAGGCATATTATATAAATCCATGCCAGGTCAAGCTGGTAGGGAAGAAAGCCTGCTCTTGCACTTGCCGGATATAAATGATGATTATTGTGCCATTCGCCGGCAAAATATCCGGGGCGTAATTGGTTTATCGAAAGATTTCTGCGATCAAAGTCTATACCATCCACATGTTTTTCTTGCCCCTTGCCATGACCGGTGTAATTAAATGCTCTTACTAAAACAAACCAAAAAAGTGCAGCACTAAAAAAGGTACAAGCCAAAGCATGGCCCCCTAAAAAATAAAATGCTGCATACCAAAATGCCCAATTACCCAGCCAAAGTGCAATGGTATAGGCAGGAGTTGCCACCGAACCCCACACCTGGTAAGCTTTATAGCTATTAATTTGAATACCGGTATGTTTTAAAAAGCCGGCCACCCTGTTGTAATCTTCCTCGCTTAAATTTTTTGCAATGGATTGGTGATTCACATCGGACAACATGCAATACATTAAACCACCCATGGGATTATATGGGTCGCCCGGTTTATCTGATTTTGCATGATGCACATGATGCGACACTACATATACTTCTTCCGGAAACGTTTTAATGGTTAAGTTCTGCGTAATAAATCTAATAATTGGATGCCTGAATTGATAAGCACTATGGGTGCAAAACCTATGGAACCATATAGTACCATGTGTGCCCATAACAAACATGGCATAAATTGCAAAAGCAATCACTAAAGGAATTGAAATGTATTTAAATAAAAAAAATATAAAAAAGGGCAGCATAGCAATAGCCATAAACCAGGTAATAAAAGGTATCCAGTTCTTTTTTGTTTTAAAAATATTGGTATTGCTGAAAGCTTCTTTATATAGGGTAAGCAAGGATGGTTTTATTAAATCACCTTTTTCATTGGCCCAGCCGTACGATGGCTCTTGAAGTATTCTGTCAATAAATCCCATGCTTTTTGCTTGTTTAGATTGGTGGAAGATAGTAACGTATTTTGAGAAACAACAGTTTTGTTTCAAACTAATTTATTTGAGAATAGCCAAACTGCATAAAATTGGCAGCGTTAAAAGTACGCTATCTCACAATTTCAAAGGGCAAATTCTTAATATTCTAACAAAAGGTTACCATCTTATATTCAAAAAAAAAACGCCGCAAAACTATTGTTGCGGCGCTGTTTTATGTGTTTGTAATGTATTAAGCTTCCGGAGAAAGGTATTGTGCATAAGCATAACCTTCTTCGCCATCTTCTGTACGAACCAACCACCACTGATCGTTGCTTTGATTAACAAGGGTGATTACTTCGTTTTTAGCAGCTTTACCCACAATTGGCTGATCGGTTCCCGGGCCTTTGCGAATATTCAGGTTACTGTTTTCGGTAATAACTTTTACTTTGGTTACTGCTGCGTCTATTGCAACTTTAACATCCAACACTAAATCGCCTGAAAGAAAGTTAGGATCCAGCTTATCGTAGATTGCCCATAACTGATCTTTGGCTGCTCCATTTGGTGCAATACCATCTACATACAGTACTCCTTCTTGTTCACGAACCTGTAAATCGCTTACGCCTGCTGCTGCAGCAGCATCGGTTAATTCTTTGTATTTATCTTGTAATGCCATTATAATTTTAATTTTTTGGGTGTGTAATTAGTTAATTTTTAAACCTGCTGCATCTACTTTTTTAGGGCTTAATGCATCTAAAGCTTGTTTAAGTTTAATCCACTTAGCCTTTTCAATACTACCGGTTAATTTAATTACGCCATCGGCCACCGCTGCTGTTACAGAGGGGTGATCTTTAGTAGCATCTTTTACTGCTGCTGTTAATGGATCGTCGGCAGTAACAACAACAGGAGCAGGAGGTGCAGGAATGGTAGCATTATTTACTACAGACTTTACGCCTTTAATAGCTTTTACAGAAGCATCCAATGCAGTTTTAGCGGCATCATCAGCTACTTCGCCACTCAATGTAGCAACACCATCGGTAACCATAACCATTACTCCGGCAGTAGCGGGGTTTTCTTTTAATGCTTTTTCTACTGCAGCTTTTACATCCGCATCTTTTGGTTTACAACCGGTAAATACCAGGCCGGCAGCAAGAATCAACAACGGTAATACTTTCAATACTTTCATGTGTTTGTCTTTTTTTGTTGAATGAAAAAATAAAATGGATTCAAATATAATGCCTGCTTTACTAAAATTTATATTTTTTTGTTGCAACTTAGAGGCATTGTAATCGTCCGCCGTCAATCGGCAAATTAATTCCGGTAATATAGGCTGCTGCAGGAGAGCATAGAAAAGCAACTGCAGCTCCAAATTCTTCGGGGCGGCCAATGCGACCCACAGGAATTTCTTTTACCAGTTCGGCCATCACTTCTTCTTCTGTTTTGCCGCTATCTTTTACTCTCTTTTCAATTATATATTCTGCTCTCACAGTTTTAGTGAAACCGGGCAACACATTGTTTACCGTAATGCCGGCGGGTGCAAGCTCTGTGGCAAGTGTTTTAGCCCAATTAGCTACAGCGGCCCTAACAGTATTGCTTACACCTAAATTGGGCAAGGGCGATTTTACCGAAGTAGAAATAATGTTGATGATTCGTCCCCAGCCGGCTGCACGCATACCCGGAACCAATGCCTGCACCAAATGATGATTATTGATAAGATGTGCCTTGAATGTGTTGATAAAAGCATCTTCCGATTCGTCTATCAATTTCCCGCTTGCCGGCCCGCCGGTATTGTTCACTAAAATTTGTGCGCTGTTGCCTTTTTGAACAAATTTGTTGATTACTTCGTTTACCTGGGCAGTATTGCTGAAATCTGCCACAAGATAACGGTGTACCTGGCCATCCCCCTTAGGTAAAAAAGCTACGGCAGCTTTTAGTTTTTCTTCGTTGCGGGCAAATAATACAAGATTGGCTCCCAGTAACGACAGTTCTACAGCACTTGCAAAACCAAGCCCCTGCGTACTTCCACATACAATGGCTGTTTTTCCTTTTAAGTTTAAATCCATTTTCGGTATTTGAATATTTAAAAATTAATGCTTTCTCTTAAATCCCATTTCTTGTTTTAATTTTTCTATCACATTAAATATTATGGGGCACATCCCATAATGAAATAGGGTGGCAAAAAGCCTGTTGTTAAACCCTGGTTTATCTAAGTTGGGAAATTCACGGCATTCCGTAAAGCGGCTTTCGTATGCCTTACACTTATTTCCTTTTAAAAAATGGCAGGGAATGCAATTCATAATCATCATGCTATTCCCTTCTTCCACAAACTTTTCTTTAAAGGTCTCTGTGTTCATTTTTAAATGCAAGGCCATACGGTCGGCGTCTGTTTCAGTAACATTAATCATTAATTGCCGGCAACAGGCACCACATTGGGTACAGTCTATTTTTGGGGCAATTTCTTCATTTATTTTTTGAACCAATACATCTACCTTATTTCCATCTTTGCCCTTTAACCATGCTCTAAAGCTTAGGTTTTCTTCTTCCCGTTCATTAGCCAATAATGCAATTCGTTCTCTATTTGTTTCCGGCTGATAAATAAAAATGAGTTTTCGTCAAAGGTATTTTATATTCTGTATTATGACTATTTGTTTTAAGTTATTCGAAAATTTTAAATTGTGTTAAGTTGTTTATTTTTTTAATGTCTCGGTAAAATTGTTCTAAAATGTTTTGGATATGTAAAGCATAATAAAGCTGCAAACTGCAGGCTACGAACAAAGAGCCTTATAGATTGGAGAATCATTTAACAGCTCATGTTTAACAGCAAAAAGTTTACAACTCAAAATATTTAATAACACCTGTGTGTAAAACTCAGAAACTAAAAATGATAGCATTCTTTATATTCGCACGCTTGATAGCTGCATATGGATGTAAAGTACAAGAGTGCGACGCCAATGAAGCTGAATAAGGAACCCATGTTGGGTACATAAAAAATAATATGGCAGAAAAAGAAATTATAAATTATACGGAAGACAATATCCGTAGCCTGGAATGGCAGGAGCATATTCGTATTCGTCCGGGTATGTATATTGGTAAACTCGGCGATGGAAGCAGCGCCGATGATGGCATTTATGTATTGCTCAAAGAAGTGATAGACAACTGTATTGACGAACATACCATGGGCTATGGCAAACATGTAGATGTAAACATTAAAGACAAAACTATTACGGTAAGAGATTATGGCCGTGGAATTCCTTTAGGAAAAGTAGTGGATGTGGTGAGCAAAATGAATACCGGCGCAAAGTACGATAGCAAGGCTTTTCAAAAAAGTGTTGGCTTAAATGGTGTGGGTACAAAAGCGGTGAATGCATTGAGCACTTATTTTAAAGTAACGGCTTTTAGAGACGGTAAAGAAAAAACCGCCGAATTCAGTAAAGGCATTTTAGAAAAAGAACACAAGGAAACGGCTACCAAAGAAGACAATGGAACCGAAGTAACTTTTGTACCCGATAACAGCATTTTTAAAAACTTTCATTTTGTTCAGGAGTATCTCGACAACCAGTTTTGGAACTATTGTTACCTAAACGCCGGCCTGGTAATGAACCTCAATGGCAAACGCTATGTTAGTAAAAATGGTTTGCTCGATTTGTTGCAACGCAAAACCAACGAAGACGAAATACGTTACCCCATTATTCATTTAAAGGGAGAGGATATTGAAATTGCGCTCACACATGAAAACAGCTATGGGGAAGAGTATTACAGTTTTGTAAACGGACAGTTTACTACTCAGGGCGGAACTCATTTGGCTGCTTTTAGAGAGGGGTATGTAAAAACCATTCGGGAGTTTTTTAAGAAAGATTACGATGCATCTGATATTCGTGGCAGCGTGTGTGCTGCCATTGCCGTAAGAGTGCAGGAACCCGTTTTTGAAAGCCAAACAAAAACAAAGTTGGGTTCTTTGAATGTGAGCGAGGGCGGCGAAAGCATGAAGAACTTTATAGGAAATTTTTTATTGAAAGAGTTGGATAATTTCCTGCATAAAAATCCATCTACAGCCGAGGCTTTAAAAAAACGCATTGAACAAAACGAAAGAGAAAGAAAAGAATTGGCAGGCATTAAAAAGTTGGCCAACGAAAGGGCTAAAAAAGCCAACCTGCACAATAAAAAATTAAGAGATTGTAAATATCATTACAACGATGAAGCTTCGGGTAAGGACAAAGATTTAATTTCTGAAAAACAAAAAGAATCTACCATATTTATTACTGAAGGCGATAGTGCCAGCGGCTCTATCACAAAAGCCCGTGATGTAAACACACAGGCGGTTTTTAGCCTTAGAGGCAAACCGTTGAATAGCTTTGGACTAACCAAAAAAATTGTGTACGAAAACGAAGAGTTTAACCTTTTGCAACATGCATTGAATATTGAAGAAGGCTACGAGGGCCTTCGGTATAATAATATTGTAATTTCAACCGATGCCGATGTGGATGGTATGCACATACGTTTGCTGTTGATGACTTTCTTTTTGCAATTTTTCCCCGACCTGGTAAAGAATGGCCATGTGCATATTTTGGAAACACCTTTGTTTAGAGTTCGCAATAAACAGGAAACTATTTATTGTTACGATGAAAAGGAAAAGCAGGCTGCAATAAAAAAAATAGGCAGCAAGCCCGAAATTACCCGATTTAAAGGCTTGGGTGAAATAAGCCCCGATGAGTTTAAACGCTTTATTGGTGAAGATATGCGCAAGCAACCGGTAATAATGGAACAGGGCGACCACATTCAACAATTACTGGAATATTATATGGGCAAAAACACCCCGGCCAGGCAAGATTTTATTATTGACAATTTAAAAGTAGAACTTGATTTAGTGGAAGAGAGGGAGAATGTATAATTGATAATGTATAATGTAAAAGTCAAAAGTCAAAAGTCAAAAGTCAAAAGTCAAAAGTCAAAAAAAATAAAAGAACTTTAAAGCTACGAACTCCCAACCAGAAACCAGAAATCATCACTCATAACTACTAATTCATAACTCATAATTCATAATGTACGAGTTTCACACAGATTATAAAAAATATTTTGAAATACAGCTTTCCAATGCAAAGCAGTGGGTATTGCCGTTTATTAAAGAAGCAAAGGAGTTTGGCAAGGGCACCAAAGTGCTTGAAATAGGTTGTGGGCAAGGCTCTTTGTTGAAAGCATTTAGTGCAGAGGGTTGCGTGTGTGTAGGAGTGGAAATGTATGCGCTTTGGCTTGAAAAAGCAAATGAGTGGCTGGCAGAAGAAATTAAAGAAGGAACAGTACGATTAATTGACAGTAATATTTATCATGTAAATGCCGATAAAGATTTAGGTACCAAATTCGACATCATTGTTTTAAAAGATGTAATTGAGCATATACACGACCAGGAAAAATTGATAGCATGGATGAAGCATTTTTTAAACCCGGGTGGCGTAATTTTCTTTGGGTTTCCACCCTGGCAAATGCCGTACGGCGGCCACCAGCAAATGTTGCAGGGATGGTTAGGTAAAACACCCTATTGGCACATGCTGCCCATGCCGGTATTTAAAGCATTGATGCGTAAAAGCAATCAATATTCTGATGACCTGGTTGAAATAAAAGAAACCGGTATTTCTATTGAACGATTTGAAAGAATAACAAGGCGAACCGGGTATGAAATTGTAAAACAAAAACACTGGATGGTAAATCCTGTGTACGAGTATAAGTTTGGCTGGAAACCCCGTGTACAACTGGGATTAATAAAAGCCATTCCATTTTTCAGGAACTTTTTTACCACAGCAGTTTATTATATCATAAGGCCAAAGGAGGAATAAGGTTTTTATTTTGTGTTTTTCAATACTTATCTTAATTTTTTTACTTTTTACTTTTGCCTTTTTAATTTCTACCACAAAAAATAACATACCAAATAAAATGATTCACATAGTTTTTAACGAAGCAGATGTTAAAGTGCTCAATGAAGCAATAGCAATGGATGAAAGCCTGTCAGGTGAAGTAATACAAATAAAAGACGATTATGCAGTTGGTCCTTTGTACAATATTTATGTAGGCGAAGGAATGCAAGCCCGAAGAGATTGGTGGAGTGATGTGTTGGCCGGCGGCGACCTCGATGGTAAAGCAAATACTGATGAGGTGAACGACCAAAAAACCATTGCCGAAGTTGTAGGTAATCTTCGACGCAACGAAGACGAACAGCTATGGATTTGGGCTGCACAAAACAAACATGATGTGTGCGGTTATTATTGGCTATTGCATTATGTAAAAGAATTTCAGGGTAGGGTGCAAATTCTTTATTTAAACAATCTTCCTTTCTTTAACGATAAAGGGCAAATTTTTTATCCAAACTGGCTGCACGAAATTCCGGCGAAGGAATTTTTAAAAGCAAAAAAGCTGGCAAGAGAAATTACGCCGAGTGAGTTTGAAGTGGATCCTGACGAATGGACGAAGTTGTGTAACGAAATAAAGGGTGTTCGTATTTTAGATGGCGGTAAAAAGTTGCTGCAACAGGATTATGATTTTTATGATGGGGAGTTAAAAAAGTTTGTTACCGCCGATTGGCAAAAAGCCAATAAGGTAATTCATAACTTTTTATCCAAAGCAAAGCATACAACCGGCGATATGTACCTGCTATGGCGATTAAAAAACATGATAGCCCAGGAACTATTTGATGTGCAAGGAAAGTTAGGTGCTATGAAAGATTTTGAAATAAAAACGAAGGCATAATTGGAAGAGCGCAGGTTTTTATGATAATTATGATTTTTAAAACTAAGACAAATCAATTTTAGATTGTAAAACATTGTACTATTATTAATAAGTAATGAGTAAGAAAATTAAAGAAGATTATAGCCATTCCGATTCCGGTGTTAGTGGCCAATATAAAACCTGGTTTTTAGATTATGCAAGCTATGTAATATTAGAGCGGGCTGTGCCTGCAATTGAAGATGGATTAAAACCTGTTCAGCGCCGTATTCTTCATAGCATGAAGGAAATGGACGATGGGCGTTTTAATAAAGTGGCCAATATTATTGGGCAAAGCATGCAATACCATCCACACGGCGATGCCAGTATTGGCGATGCATTGGTGAATATGGGCCAAAAAGATTTGCTCATAGAAACGCAGGGAAACTGGGGCGATGTACGAACCGGTGATGATGCTGCCGCTCCAAGATATATTGAAGCACGCCTCAGCAAATTTGCGCTGGACGTAGCTTTCAATAATAAAACCACTGAATGGCAATTGAGTTACGATGGGCGTAAAAACGAACCTGTAACCTTGCCCATGAAATTCCCTATGCTGTTGGCACAAGGAGCCGAAGGTATTGCTGTAGGTTTGGCAACAAAAATTTTACCGCACAATTTTAATGAACTCATTGATGCCAGCATCAAATATTTAAAAGGAAAAAAGTTTGAAATATTCCCCGACTTTCAAACCGGTGGCACCATGGATGCCAGCAATTACAACGATGGAAAAAGAGGCGGAAAAATAAGGGTAAGAGCCATTATAGAAGAACAGGATAAAAAAACACTCATCATTAAAAGTGTACCCTTTGGCGTTACTACCACCCAATTAATGGAAAGCATTGTAAAAGCCAACGACCAGGGGAAAATAAAAATTAAAAAAGTTACGGATCATACAGCGGCCGACGTGGAAATTTTTGTAGAGTTGGCTGCGGGTATTAGTCCAGATATTACCATTGATGCGCTCTATGCCTTCACCGATTGTGAAGTGAGCATAAGCCCCAATGCCTGTGTAATTGCAGATAATAAGCCCCGGTTTTTGACTGCTAGTGAATTGTTGAGAGCTGCCACAGAAAATACCAAAGAACTGCTAAAAAGGGAGCTCGAAATTAAGTTGGCCGAACTCAACGAGAAATGGCATTACACTTCTTTGGAAAAAATATTTTTCGAAGAAAAAATTTATAAAGAACTCGAGAAAAAACACGAAACATGGGACAAAGTATTGGAGGCTATTGACAAAGCTTTTGTGCCTTTTAAAAAACAACTCAAAAGAGACATTACCAGGGAAGATATTATTAAACTAACGGAAAAGCCTGTACGCCGAATTTATAAATTGGATATTGATGAACTCAATGAGCAAATAAAAGGTTTGGAAAACGAGATAAAGCAGGTGAAACACGATTTGGAGCATTTAACCGAATTCGCCATTGCATATTATGAGAACCTGTTAAAAAAATATGGAAAAGGCCGTGAGCGTAAAACCGAAATAAAGCAGTTTGATGTAATACAGGCAAAAACCGTTGCCATTGCCAACATTAAATTTTATGCCAATTTAGCCGATGGTTTTGTGGGTACAGGTTTAAAGAAAGACGAATTTATTACCGAAGTAAGCGAACTCGACGATATTATTGCATTCACCAAAGGAGGTATAATGAAAGTGGTGAAAGTGAGCGATAAAACTTTTATAGGTAAAGACATTCTGCATGTAGCAGTATTTCAAAAAAGCGACGATAGAACTACCTACAATATGATTTATGTAGATGGTAAAACGGGTGTAAGCTATGCCAAGCGTTTTAATGTAACCGGCATTACCCGAGATAAGGAATATGATTTAACCAAGGGTAGTGAAAAAAGCCGGGTACATTATTTAAGTGTGAATGCCAATGGGGAAGCAGAAATTGTAAAAATTGTGCTAAGTCCCAATTGCAATGCCAAGAAGAAAGAGCTGGAGTTTTATTTTGAAGAAATGGAAATAAAGGGCAGAGGCAGTATTGGCAACCAGGTAACTAAGTATCCAATAAAATCGGTGAAGTTTAAAGAAGCAGGCCGTTCTACTTTGGATGCAAAAAAACTTTGGTTCGATGATAAGTTTGGCCGGTTGAATGTTGATGATAAAGGAATTTATCTGGGTAAGTTTGAAGCCGAAGACAGGCTGCTGGTAATTTACAACGATGGTAATTACGAAATAGTGGACCAGGAACTCACCCAAAGATTTGATGTAGAAAAAATTTTACTCATTGAAAAGTTTGAGGCCGACAAAGTAATTACAGCCGTTTATCTCGATAATGAAAAACTGCAGTACAACGTAAAACGATTTAAAATAGAAACCAGTACCCTGCACAGCAAATTCTTTTTTATTAAAGAGGGCAAGGGCAATATGCTGGAAACCGTTACCACCGAAGCTACGCCTATATTAAAAGTAGCCAGTGGCCGTGGAGCACAAATTAAAAGTGCTAAATTTAAAATAGCCAATATGGTTGAGGTTATGGGTTGGAAAGCAGTGGGAGCAAAGCTGGTTGATTATAGTAAATCTGTAGAAATGGAATGGGAAAAGCCCGTTGAAGATGGAGCACAGGCTGCATTGTTTGAATAAGTGTTTATTTCTTATTGAAAGCTGGTTGTGTGTTTTTTTTATTGGGATGTTTAGTATGGTATAAAATACTTTTCGAAACATAATTTTATTAATGTCTATTTACCGGAAATTATTAACTACAGGTTCAAAGTTTATAGGTGCTCATAAACTTTTAAAAGTTGGCCTCAATCTCTCGCCCATGTATAAGCGAAGCACAGCCAAAGTAGTTTCCATTTCGGAAGATATGTTGCATATTACAATTAAACTACCCATAAGTTATAAGAACAGAAATTATATGAATAGCATTTTTGGAGGTAGTATGTTTGCTGCGGTGGATCCCATTCCAATGATGCAGTTTATAAACTTATTGGGCAACAATTATGTGGTTTGGGATAAATCGGCAGAAATAATTTTTAAACAACCGGCTCACGAAGATTTGTATGCAAGTTTTGATTGTACCAAAGAGGAGATTGACAAAATTAAAGAACGAATAAAAAAAGAAAACAGCATACTTATTGTAAAAGAAACTTTACTTACCAATAAAAAAGGTACAGTGATATATTGCCGGGTGAACAAAACCATTTATATAGCCGACAAAACCTACTTTAAAAACCGCAAGGCATTAAAAGAGGTGCAATAACCAATAAATGATAAACCTACAGCCAAACTTAGAAAACGAAAAAGCAATACTGTTTCCTTTGCAGCCCAGTGACTTTGAGGAACTGTATGTCGTAGCATCGGATCCCAAAATATGGGAACAGCACCCCAATAAAAACAGGTGGAAAAGAGAAGTGTTTCAAACTTTTTTTGAGGGAGCAATGCAAAGTGGCGGAGCTTTTAAAGTAGTAGATAAAGCTACGGGCAAAGCGGCAGGTTCTACAAGATTTTACAATTACAATAATACAGAAAAGAGTATTTTAATTGGATATTCATTTTATGGCACTTCGTATTGGGGTACAGGCTTAAATAAATCAGTAAAAGCAATGATGCTGCATTATATTTTTCCCTTTGTGAACACAGTACATTTCCATATTGGTGCTTTTAATCTTCGTTCGCAAATTGCCATTGAAAGAATAGGCGCAAAAAAAACAGGAGAAATAGAAGTGGCCTATCATGGAGAAGATACCCAACTGAATTTTATTTACAGCATCACAAAAGAAGATTGGTTGAAGTTAAATAAGCCTTTATAAAAAGATGGCTTATTACTAACTTTAAGTGTGAAAATATTTTCTGCACCGCAAATAAATGAATGGGATCAGTTTACCATTGCCTCAGAGCCTATAACATCTTTGGGTTTAATGGAAAGGGCAGCCAATGCCTGTGTTGCCTGGCTTTTGCATCACTATCCCTCTAAAGATTTTTATATTTTTTGCGGCCCGGGCAACAATGGCGGTGATGGTTTGGCAATTGCAAGACAGCTTCATCATCATAATTTAATGGTAAGTGTGTTTGTCATTCCTTCTGCCAAACATAGTTTTGATTTTGACGCCAACCTTCAGCAGTTGCCCCTTGCCGTTAGCCATATTAATTCTGCAAACGATTTCCCCGAAATAAAAAACAACGCTATAATTATTGATGCACTTTTTGGTACAGGGCTTAATAAACCATTAACAGGAGTGGTGGCCGAATTGGTTACTTATATTAATTATGCTGAAGCACCTATCATTAGTATTGACATGCCATCGGGTATGTTTGCCGACCTTACTTCTTGCAACAATACCGTAGTTAAGGCTTTGCACACACTCAGTTTTCAATGCAATAAACTGGCATTTATGATGACGGAGAATCTTCCATTTACAGGAAAAGTGCAGTTGTTGGATATTGGGCTTCAGCAATCTTATTATCATTCAACCGAAACCGACTTATTTACGATTGATGCGCCTTTGATAAAAGAAATTTATAAACCCAGAAAGAATTGGGTTCATAAATACAATGTAGGCCATGCATTAATTTATGCAGGAAGCAAAACCATGATGGGCGCTGCTTTGCTTTGCAGTAAAGCCTGTTTAAGAGCAGGAGCAGGATTGGTTAGTTTGCATGTAGCCGAAGCACAAATGCAGGTTTTGCATTCAGCAATACCCGAAGTAATAGCAACCGATGAAAATAATTTTAGGGTTGCTTCGCAAAAGAAAAACTGTATTGTTTTTGGCCCCGGGCTTTATGTAAACGAAAGCAATCATTCTTTATTAAAAACCATTTTACTAGAATGGGTCGGCAATCTTTTGATAGATGCTTCGGGACTTGAAATGTTGAAAGACCATTTAACCTTGTTGAAAAAAAGGCCGGCACTGCAAACCGTTTTAACACCTCATGCCGGTGAGTTTGATAAGTTGTTTGGAAAATGCAACAACGACTTTGATAGGTTTGTATTGGCAATACAAAAAGCCAAAGAGTACGGAGTTATAATTGTTTTAAAAGGGCCGCATACTTTAGTTGCTTGTCCCGACGGAAAAGCATTTTTCAATACATCCGGTAATAGTGGTATGGCCACTGCAGGAACTGGTGATGTACTGGCCGGTATTATTGCAGGGTTAATGGCGCAACATTACCAGGCAAAAGAAGCCTGCATTTTGGGAGTGTACCTTCATGGGCTTGCAGGCGACAAGGCGGCTGCACATTTTTCAAAAGAAGCTATGATAGCATCCGATATTATTGAAAACCTGGGTGTCGCTTTTTCAACTATCACTATTTAAAAATGAAGGCAATTAAACGAATTGTATTATTTATTCTTGTTGCAAGCACATTAATGTTTGCCGCTCATTTGTACCAACGGCTTTCTTTTGCTTCACCCAAAAAATATTTTCCTATTAATTCATTTGAAAAAGATTCAACCTTAAGCATTGGCATTATTGGCGACAGTTGGGTATCGTACCAAAAACTCGACAGTTTACTTTCTGCTTCTTTATTAAAAAAAAGTATCCACAGCAACATTATTTCGGCGGGGAAAGATGGTGCCCGAACAAAACAAATTTATCAAAGCATATTTAACGATGATACTGCATCTTTTTCTTGCAAAACAATAATTGAAAAGCAACCACGGTTTTGTATAGTAATTGCAGGAGTAAACGATGCTCAATCTTTCACCGGCGCAGGCAACTATGCCCATCACATAATTTTGATAGTACAAACATTGTTGCATTATAATATTAAGCCGGTATTGGTTGAGCTACCGGTTTTTGATGTAGAAAAAGCGCAGCAGCATATTGGATGGTACAGGCAGTTAAGAAATAAAGTTTGTTCCATACTCAACAATGAACAATTAAATAATATTGCTGTTTATCGGCAGAAACTTCAAAATGAATTAGAAGAGAAAAACCTCTTAAATAAAATTATAAAGGTTGAGTTTGATACATTGTGCAAAGATTTTGAACAATGTCATTATCTGTATAGAGACGCCTTGCATTTGAATAAAGAAGGGAATCAAAAATTAGTTGAATTACTTTCTAAAACTATAATAGCGTATAAATAAAAAGAAGCCGTAAAAAACAGCTTCTTTTAATTTTGTCGGGACGACTGGATTCGAACCAGCGACCACACGCCCCCCAGACGTGTGCGCTACCGGGCTGCGCTACGTCCCGAATTTTTTCGGGACTGCAAATGTAAGGCTTTCGCCCAAAAATCAAAAAAACTATTAAACGAAACAGTTTTATATTATTGACTAACGACTTGTACTATTAGATTTAAATTTGATATTTTATAAAATTGATATTTCTTACTATCCTGGCTCAGAATCAAGGAACTGAATTTTAGTTTACAGTAGTACAAATGAACCACATAGCTGATTCCGACAAAAGGGCTGTAATCTTTTGTCGGGCTCTTTTTTGGGTACTTTTTTGGAGAAGCAAAAAAGTACAAAACATGCTGTAGGCTTCAGAATGCAACAAAATGAATACGTCTAAATTGAAAAGCTAAAAATTTAATATGCAGAAATGAAAAATCTACTTAACACAAAACTTTTCATCTTTAATTAATGTTAGTGTGATATATGGTTAGGCCAAACTTGTCCCGAGAGCGAAGCGAATTATGGATGAAATTGGTCTTTTAAACAAAAATTCCTATTCGTTGGAACGAATATCAAATCGATATTACCAGGTCTTTAATTGATTACTTGTAAAATAATATTCCGGTGTATAAATATCGGTATCGTTGCTAAGCTTGTACCATGGCGACAGCATTGCATCATTGGGATTATTTAAAATATGAATATCCTGTGCAGGCATATAGCTTTGTGCCAATAAATAAATTTTTTCACCGGCTTCATTCTCGGCCATATCCATTACAATTACCGCATGGCCCGGGAAGCCACCTTTAATCAACACGTCCCCGGCTTGCATTTGCATAATCTTTTGTGGTTTTAATTGTTTGCTTAACGATGCGGAGCCACACATGCCAAATACTCTTTGCATTAGTGCATCCAACTTCTCACGTGTATATGGTGCTTCAAATTGATAGCTTCCCCCTTCGTTGTCGGTAAAGCGAATAGATTCATATTGTTTTTGAGAAAATAAATATTCTGCCCTTAATCTCATTACTGCATCTGCGCACTGTTGCAAATCTTTTTTTCCAACAGAAATATCCAATACGGCAAACTGTGCTGTTTGATTGGGTTTCATTTTTCCGTTGTATAAATAAACGGTGTTGTCTGTTTTTAAAGAAATATTTCTTAGCCAAAATAAAAAGGAAGATGTTGTTGCTCCTTTACGGGAATATCCTTCGGGTAAAGGAATATTTTTGATACGGGTGAACTCCGTAGACGTATTGTTTATCAATGATTCCTGAGATTGTGTTTGTTTTTGAGAATTTACATTGCAAGCAATACTTCCCAATAAAATGATTGCCAAAACAGCTTTTACGCTCATATTGATTATTTTTGGAAAACAATGAGATGCAGGGATGCATCTTTTCCATATATAAAAAATTCGTTATGGCCGAGATATTGATAATTGATGATGAAAAAGCTATTCGTAAAACGTTGGGTGAAATACTAGGTTTTGAAGGATACAAAATTGATGAAGCTATCGATGGTGAAGAGGGCTTGAAAAAGTTCAGCGAAAAAAAATATGATATTGTTTTATGCGATATTAAAATGCCCAAAATGGACGGCATTGAGTTTTTGGAAAAAGCCAAATATATAAATGCCGATGTGCCGGTGATTATGATTAGCGGCCATGGCAATATTGATACGGCTGTGGATGCGGTAAAAAAAGGAGCTTTTGATTACATAAGCAAACCACCGGATTTAAACAGGCTTTTAATTACACTCCGAAATGCTACTGAAAAGCAGCAGTTGGTTACTCAAACAAAAGTGCTCAAGCGCAAAGTAAGCAAGGTACAGGAGATGGTAGGAGAGAGCGGGCAGATGAAAAAAATAAAAGACACCATTGAAAAAGTAGCACCCACCGATGCCAGGGTACTTATCACCGGAGAAAATGGAGCCGGGAAAGAATTAGTGGCAAGATGGATTCACGAAAAAAGCAATCGCAATTCGGGGCCAATAGTTGAAGTAAACTGTGCTGCCATTCCAGGCGAGTTGATAGAAAGTGAATTATTTGGCCACGAAAAAGGCTCTTTTACTTCAGCCATCAAACAACGCATCGGCAAATTTGAACAAGCCAATGGAGGCACTTTGTTTTTGGATGAAATTGGCGACATGAGTTTAAATGCACAGGCTAAAGTTCTGCGAGCATTACAGGAAGGTAAGATTACTCGTGTGGGTGCCGATAAAGATATAAATGTAGATGTAAGGGTGATTGCCGCTACCAATAAAGATTTGTTGAAAGAAGTAGATCAAAAAAACTTTCGCCTCGATTTGTATCATCGCCTGGGGGTAATCATTATTCATGTACCATCGCTCAACGATAGAAGAGAGGATATACCCCTACTGGTAAATTATTTTTTAGAAATGATAGCCCAGGATTATGGCCAACCTACCAAACAAATTGAAAAAAAAGCAATAGAAGCATTACAAATCTATAATTGGAGTGGCAATATTCGGGAACTTAGAAATGTAGTAGAACGGCTGATTATATTGAGTGGAAAAACCATTAGTTTGGAAGACGTGGAAAGTTATGTGGTGCCCAAAAATTAGTTAAAAAATATAGTAGGAAAATCAAAAGTAACAACGGTGTTTATTATTTGGCAGGTATTGTTAGCTTTGCCATCGAAAATTTATAATTATTAAAAAATGGGTTGGATAATTTTTATTGTAGCAGCATTAGGTTGGCATATTGGTTTATATGGAATGTTTAAAAAAGCTGGTATAGCACCCTGGAAAGCTTTAGTGCCATTTTACAATACCTGGTGTATGGTTGAAAAAATGCCTCTAAAGCGTTTTTGGTTTTTCTTACAGTTTATTCCAATAGCGGGCCAGTTTATTACTATTTGGATTTGTATAAAATTTGTAGAGCATTTTGGAAGGTTTGGAGTAGGGTATCATGCACTTACGGTTTTGCTTCCTTTTGTTTATTTCCCTTACCTGGGCTTTAGCAAAAATGAAAGATATGCAGGTAAAAAAGTGGTGGACAATTACAAAAAAACTGCTGCACGTGAATGGATAGATGCTGCGGCTTTTGCAGTGGTGGCGGCTACGCTTATTCGCACGTTTGTTTTTGAGGCTTACACTATTCCAACACCATCAATGGAAAAAACCTTGCTGGTAAACGATTTTTTATTTGTAAGTAAATTCAGTTATGGCCCACGCATTCCTAATACCCCTTTGGCCATGCCTTTTGTACATCATACTATTCCGGTGTTAAATACAAAATCTTATTCCGAAGCAATTCATATACCCTACAAACGTTGGTTTGCCAGCCCGGTTAAAAGAAATGATGTAACCGTTTTTAATTTTCCGGTAAACGATACTTTGATAAATGATGAAGTAAATTATGGCAGCAGGGTTACTTACTACGATGCAGTAAGGGCCGAGGGTAGGGATGCTATTTGGAATAAATACGGAAGCATTATAATTACCCGGCCGGTTGATAAAAGAGAAAATTTTATTAAACGTACTGTAGCCATTGGTGGCGATGTTTTAAAAGTGGTAAATGGGCAGGTTTTTATAAACAATCAACCGCAAGATATATTTCCACAAAGCGAAAGGTATTATAAGATTACGGTGCCAAATGGAACTGCATCATCGGAAGGGGCTATTGAAGATATGATGTCTCAGTTGGACATTAGCATAAGGTATTCCCAGGGAGATATTGTGCAATTTTCTGCTAATGAATGGTTGGTAAATATTGCCAATGCCGATAAAGCAAAATTAAAATTACCCGCAGGCTATACTGTAACCGATTTTATAATGCCACCCGATGCTAAATTATTTCCATACTTTGGAACTGCTGCTAATAATTGGGGTGCCGATAATTATGGCCCTCTTTGGATTCCAAAAAAAGGTTCCTCAATTGAACTCACTTCAGATAACCTAATACGTTATCAAAGATGTATTGAAGTATATGAAGGCAATACGGTGGCCCAAAATAATGGCAAGGTTTATATAAATGATGTAGAAGCAAAAAGCTATACATTTAAAATGAACTATTATTTTATGATGGGTGATAACAGGCATAATTCATTAGACAGTAGGTATTGGGGTTTTGTTCCCGAAGATCATATTGTAGGAAAAGCATCTTTAATATGGTTTAGCTGGGAAAATGGCCCAAGATGGAAACGACTTTTCAATTCAATTAAATAAGTTCATATTTCAATATGTTTTAGTATTTTGTACCATATTAATCCTCTCGGTAGATTTGCCCGGGAGGATTTTTTATCTGAAAAACAAATGAAAAAATTATATGGGCTCTAATAAAAATACTTATAGTTTTGAGTACGAAGAATATCTCAATAGTGACGCACTAAGCCCTGCAGATAAAGCGTTGGTGGAAGCTGCCAGAAAAGTAACAGCAGATGCATACGCACCTTACAGCCATTTTAATGTGGGAGCTGTGGCATTATTAAAAAATGGGCAAACCATAAATGGTACCAACCAGGAAAATGCATCGTACCCCGTAACTATTTGTGCCGAAAGAGTATTAATGAGTGCGGCATCTGTATTGCACAAAGATGTACCCATTCAAACAATGGCCATTACCTATCATAATTTGAATGGAAGTAGTATAAAGCCGGCATCGCCTTGTGGCATGTGCAGACAGGCTTTAAAAGAATATGAAGACCGAACAAAAACACCCATTCGTTTGCTGCTAACCGGTATGGAAGGAAAGGTTTATGTGATTACACAATCCAGTCAGCTATTGCCATTCTCCTTTGGTGGAGACGATTTAAAATAATTTTTTATTTAAATAAAATATTACACATCATCTTTCCTGAAAAAAAATATCAGAAAAAAAATAATAATTTTTTGTTCAGAAAAAATGTACCCTTACTTTTGCGCCGGAGAGATGG
>DEHT01000037.1:0-21430 GCA_002352045.1 Chitinophagaceae bacterium UBA2793
ATATAAAAAAGGATATAGATTTTGTACCGGGAACAGTTTCAAAAGCTGCCAGTATCACTAAAATGTTTATGGGAGTACTCATCTTTAAAATGATGGAAGACTCTGTAAACAGCGGCATTGGATATCGTTCGTTGAACAAGCCTGTATCTGATTNNTATCTGGCTGTGTTAAACAATCCCAATAAAAAATGGACACCTGAAGAACTGTTATCTTTTATTTATAACAAAAACCCTTTGTTTCAACCATCAGATACAGCCATTTATTCCAACACAAATACTATTCTTGTAAAAATGATAGCGGAAAAAGCATCCGGCAAAAACAATCAGCAATTGTTTAAGCAATACATTTTTACACCGTTACAATTACAACATACGTACTATCAACCTTATGATGCACTACCCGATGATGTAGCGCAAGGTTATTTTGATTTGTATAACANNTTTTATAGATGCAGTATTGATCCGTCAAACTTTTTTATCGCCGCAATCCCTTGCAATGATGCAACGATACGGCAAGCAGGATGGCTCAAACTTTTATGGTTATGGCATTCAAAAATCGTATATAAATGGAACTGTTTATGGTATAGGCCACAAAGGCAGAGACCTTGGTTATAGTGCCAACCTTTTTTATTTTCCGATGAAAGGCGTTACACATATTTTCTTTGTAAACTATGGTACCGATTCTGACAGTGGTTTAAAAACAGTATTCAACGAATTTGTAAACGAATTGTTACTATTAAGTTTACAATAATTGTTTAAATCAAGCTGTATCGTTTATTCAAAACGATACAGCTTGATAAACTTTTAAACATCAAAATTTGCAACTCAAATGTTGATAAGCCCTGCTATTAAAAATATAGCATATTACCAAATCACCTGGTGCGTTTCCTTTATTACTCCCATTACAAAAACACTTTGCACATTGCCCATATTATCCATCTGGCTTAGTTTGTTTACGTGAAAATCGTAGTAACTGTTCATATCCTCACAAACAACTTTCAACATAAAATCAAATTCACCGCTGATATTGTAGCATTCAATTACTTCGTTGAGGTCGTTGATTGCTTTGATGAATTTTAAACCACTGCTCTTGCTATGCTCTTTTAAAGAAACATAGCAAATCACTTTTAAGCTTTTTTTTACTTTGGTATAATCTACCAGCGTGGCGTATTGTTTGATAACGCCATTTTGCTCCAGCCGTTTAATACGCTCATGTACGGGTGTTGTGCTTAAGTGTACTTCGGCTGCAATTTCTTTTACAGTAATACGGGCATTTTGCTGAAGGAGTTTTAAAATGGCCAAGTCCATTTTATCAATATTGGCGGAGATGGATGTTGGTTGTTCTTTTGTTGCCATGGTTGTTGGTTTTATTTTCTGCAGATTTTGCAGATAGGCCCCCATATCTGCGCTGATCTGCGTTTCAAAATCTCCGAAGATCTGCGGGAAATCCTGTACTTATTCTGTTGGAGCCAATTTTTAAGCTGCAAACAGGTCATTCATCCTGTAAAAATACATTTTAATATTAATTTATCCTAAATTTTAATAAACACTTAGAAAATTATACTATCAAATGTACCTTTGCGGCTTAAATTAAATATTATGTCAACAGTTGCATCTAACGCCATTGATTTTAAGCTGGCGAACAAAGTAAAAGATATGAGCCTTGCTGCCTGGGGCCGTAAAGAAATTATGTTAGCTGAAGCAGAAATGCCTGGCTTAATGAGCATTCGTGCAGAATACGCAGCTTCTCAACCATTGAAAGGCGCCCGTATTGCCGGTTGCTTACACATGACCATTCAAACGGCTGTTTTAATTGAAACATTGGTAGCATTGGGTGCCGAAGTTAAATGGAGCTCTTGCAACATTTTCTCTACACAAGACCAGGCTGCTGCTGCCATTGCCGAAGCCGGTATTGGTGTGTATGCATGGAAAGGTCAAACACAGGAAGAAGCTGACTGGTGCATTGAACAAACTTTGTTNNGAAGAAACCACTACAGGTGTTCACCGTTTATACGAAAGAATGGCAGCGGGCACTTTACCTATTCCTGCTATCAATGTAAACGACAGTGTTACCAAAAGTAAATTCGACAACAAATACGGTTGTAAAGAATCGTTAGTAGATTCAATTCGCCGTGCTACCGACGTAATGATGGCTGGTAAAGTTGCTGTAGTAGGTGGTTATGGCGATGTGGGTAAAGGAAGTGCAGAAAGCTTACGTGGTGCAGGTGNNATTGATCCTATCTGTGCTTTACAAGCTGCAATGGACGGTTTTGAAGTGAAGAAAATGATTGATGCAGTTAAAGAAGCAGATATCATTGTTACCGCTTCTGGTTGTCGTGATTTGATTACTGCTGAACATTTCAAATCGATGAAAGATAAAGCCATCGTTTGTAACATTGGTCACTTCGACATTGAAATTGATATGGCCTGGTTGAATGACAATTATGGCAACACTAAAAACACCATCAAACCACAGGTTGACCTTTACACTATAAATGGTAAAGACATCATCGTATTAGCTGAAGGTCGTTTGGTAAACCTGGGTTGTGCTACCGGTCACCCTTCATTTGTAATGAGTAATTCATTTACCAACCAAACTTTGGCGCAAATTGAATTGTGGGTGAACACCGACAAATACGAAAACAAAGTGTACGTGCTGCCTAAACATTTAGATGAAAAAGTTGCACGCCTGCACCTTGCTAAAATTGGTGTAGTGTTAGAAGAATTAACTACTGCACAGGCTGAATATTTGGGAATTCCTAAAGAAGGTCCGTTTAAAGCAGAGATGTACCGTTATTAATTGTTAATTGATAATTGCTTCAATGGGTTAGTTCAATAACTTTTTGAATGTAATAACCAAAGAACAATTTTCCATAAAGAAATAAAGAGCCCGCTTCGCAAGATGCGGGTTTTTGTTTTACTTTAGTAATGGGCATTGGAAATTTTGGCAGCATCCTTGTGTCACTCGCTTGTACGCAATACCACTGTGGAGCTTTTATGGAAGCGGAACAAATAGTAGAAAGTGAACAATTGAAAGTTGAATATTGTTTTAGAAAAACTGTAATGTTTGTGGAGTAGTGAAAGACCGAATGTAAATATTCATCGAATCAAAATAATAATCCACCTATAAAGCCACTATTTAATTTAATTTGTACTCTTATTACAGTTTAAACAATACAACAATTTTAATATGAGTAAAGTTTGGTTTATTACCGGTTGTTCTACCGGGCTTGGCAGGCACCTGGCAAAGGAGCTTTTACAACAGGGCTATAAAGTAATAGTAACGGCAAGAAATATAGATGATATAAAAGAGCTTGCAGCAAAATATCCGCAAACAGCTTATGCTACTACATTGGATGTAACACAACCTCAGCAGGTAAAAGCTGCGGTACAACAAGCCCTTGAAAAATTTGGCAACATAGATGTATTGGTAAACAACGCCGGCATTGGCTACTTTGGAGCCATTGAAGAAAGCGAAGACGCCGAGGTTCGCCGAATGTTTGAAATAAATTTCTTTGGCTTGGCGGCTGTTACCAAAGAAGTGCTACCTATTATGCGAAAACAGCGGAGCGGTCATATCATTAATATTTCATCCATAGCAGGCAGTGTGGGTTTCCCGGGAGTAGGAATGTATAATGCTACAAAATTTGCCGTTACCGGTTATTCAGAATCGTTAGCAAAAGAATTGCAGCCCCTTGGAATAAAAGTAACGGTGATTGCTCCAAGTGGTTTTAGAACAGACTGGGCCGGCCGTTCGGCCAACGATAGTAAAATAAAAATTGAAGACTACCAGGAAACGGCTCATACTAACCAAAATACTATTAGAAGCAATAGCGGCAACCAACCCGGCGACCCGGTAAGGGCAGCCCAGGCAATTATTAAAATTGCAGAAACAGAAAACCCACCGGTACATTTATTCCTAGGCAACGGTGCATTAAAGGGTATTAGAAATAAAATTGCAGAACTTACTAAGGAAGTGGACGAATGGGAGTCAACAACCATTTGGACCGATAATCCAAAAGTATAGTTGAATTAAAATATTCTCAAAACAAAAATACAAGAGGCACATTTTTTTCTTCAAAGAAAATGTGCTCATTCATGTTATGGTATGCTTTTGCCTTTGTGAATTATACAACAAACTACATTTAACATAGCTACCCTATTTTATTCTATTTTTGCCCACTTTAAAAAATAGCTGAACTTTTCTATCAATTTATGAAACAATTATTTTTCCTGCTTGCTTTATGCCTTCAAATCACCCTGCTTACAGCCCAATCCATTAAAACGGTTACAGCAGTAAGGGCTACCAGCTTTGAACAGGCAACCGTTACTTTATTAAACGACTCAATATTTAAAGCATGGGTTTCTGTAAAATCAAATGCTTATGATGGTTATATAAACCATGCTGTTTATTTAAAAGAATTACCGGCAGATAGCATGGCAATGATTAATGTAAAGGATATCCCTGTTCTTAACCATACCAACCTTAAAAAAATTGAGTACAATAATGGAACCGTTTTCTTTTTTCAAAAACTGCAAGGCTGCATGGCCAATTGTTATTTTTTACGAAGAACATTATTGGAGAATCAAAAAGTTTTACTCACAAGTTTTATGAGTGATGACCTTGCCCTTTTACGCTCTGCAACAAAAGCAAAAACTCCCTACACTGTATTTCTACAATTTAAAGAAGGCGATGATGCAGGCAAAGTTCAGCAGTTAACCTATATTCCAAAAATGTTTACCAATAAATCTAAAAACAAGCTGGCTAAAATGTTCAAAAAACATCCGGCTTTAAAAGAAAAAATTGAAAACGAAACTTATGCCAATAATATTGATGGCTTAATGCAATTGTTACAAGATTATGGAAACAATTAATAAAAATAAAAAGCACTACTGCTCTTCTTCAAAATAAATTTTATAGTACTTACGGCCACTATCATCCACGCCTTTTTCAATTAGGTCTCGCCGGCCATGAATATAAATATGAAAATTTTTATCGAGTTTTAAAACCGACTTAAAAAACTTTTGTTGTTTCTTAACTGCCGAAAGATGGATGTCGAAGTTTTCTTCAAACTCATATTTACGATCTGCTTCATAGTTTTTTTTGTATTGCATAAAACTGTCCACCACTTCCGGGTGATGTATTACTTCTTCGGCAAACTCCTCCATATTAAAATGGTCTCTTGTTTTAAAATAATCCATAGAGCGGTTAAGCATTTCCAGTTGGTCCGATTTACTTACCTCAAACTTATCAGCATATTCATTGGTTACAAATTGTTTACACAGTGATAAATATTTATCGGTGTGGTGGTAACTGTCGGCAAGTGGTTGCACTTGCAAAAAATCGTTTACCCAATACTGTGCCTCCTGCTGCTTATTGGTATGGTCAATTACACAAACCCTATAACCATCCGATGCATGTTTTTTAAAAACTAAACAGGCCTTATCCGGCTTAGATGTATTAATACCTTCCTCGGAAATAATTTCGATGCTTTTGCCATGCTGAAAAACTTTAAGGAAGTTTTCCTTGCTTTCCGATTTATAAAACCCAATGGCATCCACCATTTCTCCTTCAAAAGGCAAGCCGGTTAAATGCACAATACAAAGTTCCCCTTCCTTTATTTTTACATGCGATGACTTGTTATATAAAAACTGGGAAACATACATTGATTGCCTTACAAAATCGGCCTCATTTTTTAAAAAAGCCGATACATAATTATACACTTCATTGAGCTCAATGTTGCTGATATGGGAAAAACGATACAACTCATTTTCGTTGATAGCACCTAAAAAATACTTTACCAGCATTTTTCGCAAATCGGGGTCGTTGAGTGTAAGCTGCTTTTCGGATAGTTTTAAATCTTCTCCCCTGCCTGAGTTTCCAACCCGGTGAATAATGGCCTGTTTAATTTGTACATTTTCAATTCCTGTCATTGGGCAAAAATATATTTGTTACCGCATTTTAATTAATTTAATTATCTACTAAAACTGTAAAACATTGGCATTGTAAATATTGCATGTCGCAAAACAAATACATACGGCATCGTAATGCAAATACTACTCTTTGTTACCGATTTTTCTACACAATACTTATGATTTCTTTTTTATATTAGTGTATTCAATTTTAAACCGGCCCTGTTGAAACCTGGAGTGTTTCTTAAAAACTAAAACTAAAAATTTATGCCCGACATTTCTGCAAACACCGGGTTGCTGGGTACAAGGCTGGCCGCACATTTATTAAGGCGAGCTACCTTTTCACCCACCAAAGCAATGATAAATGATTTTGCTGCAAAAACACCGGCACAAGCTGTAAGCCAATTGCTGTTGTTTACTGCCATAACAAATAAGCCACTTGAACCGGCAAGCAATGCTACCTGGGTAGATACCATTCCCACACCCCCGGAATTAGATGATGTAACCATGAGGGACTACGTTTCTACCTGGATGATTGACAACCTGCGAACCGACAATACCCTTCGTAGCAAGATGATTGTTTTTCTGCATCAAAACTGGATGGTGGATGAATCCGCTAACAGTAGCCATAACCTATACGACTATTTAAAACTTTTGGAATATTACAGCCTTGGTAGTTACAAATCTTTGGCAACAAAAATGTGCCGTGACAACCGCATGTTAGTTTATTTAAACGGCAATCAAAATACAGGCAATAATCCCAATGAAAATTATGCCCGTGAATTTTTAGAATTGTTTACCATTGGTAAAGGCCCGCAAATTGCGCCCGGCAATTACACTAACTATACAGAAGATGATATAAAAGAAGCAGCCAAAGTATTAAGCGGTTATCAGTACCAGTTAGACAATGTAAATACCGACCCCGATACCGGCATTCGGTTCTGCAAAGCCACAGCTTCCAGGCATTCTACTTCCAACAAAATATTCTCTATATGTTTTGGCGCTGCTGGTGTAACCATTACCGGTACCAATACTGTGGCTGGCATGGCATCGGAATTGAACCAGTTTGTGAATATGGTTTTTAATATGGATGAAACAGCAAAAAATATTTGCCGAAAACTGTATCGCTATTTTGTGCATAGAAATATTAGTGCTGCGGTGGAATTAGATATTATTACGCCCATGGCAACCGCACTTAAAAACGACAATTATAATATTTCTACTGCACTTAGTTTATTATTACAAAGTCGCCATTTTTACGATTTAGATGATGCCAATGCAACAGACAACTTGATTGGCGGAATGATAAAATCGCCGCTGGAACTGGTTTTGCAAACCATGAATTTTTTCAGCATTTCTCCTTTCGATTTGCCGGGTGCCACGCCCACTACCATTTGGAATACTTTTTATAGAACAGGGCTTCACAATAATATTTTACCCAATTGCGGCATGCAAATTTTTGGCGCAACCACGGTTGCCGGCTTTGCCGCATACTATTCTTCTCCACGCTGGGACAGAAACTGGTTCGACAGTAGTACCATATCGCAACGCTACTACCTGGGCAGATGTTTTTTAGAAAACAAAAGACTTCCCTTTAGCAGTAGTGCATTGGGTGCCAAACTCGATATTGTAGGTTGGGTAAGAAACCATATTAGCTCCCCATCGCAAGGTGCCGCAATAGTAAACGAATTAATTGACTACCTGTTTCCCGAATTAGTAGATGCAGATAGAAAAAGCTACTTCTTAAACCAGGCTTTGTTTGGCACTTTAAGTCAAAGTTCCTGGGAATTTGCCTGGAACAATTACCTAACCAATGGTGCATTGGATGTAGTAAAACCAAGGCTGGAACAGCTTTTTAAAGCAATAATTTATGCACAGGAGTATCAATTAAAATAATTTCCAAAACTAATTTTATGAAAAGAAGGTCGTTTATAAAATCGTCGGGAGCACTTAC
Organism: Chitinophagaceae bacterium UBA2793; assembly: GCA_002352045.1. GTDB lineage: Bacteria > Bacteroidota > Bacteroidia > Chitinophagales > Chitinophagaceae > Ferruginibacter. The sequence goes on from DEHT01000037.1 coordinate 7,867, forward strand.
AGTTGGTTCTGTTTTGTTGAATGGTATTTCGGTAAAAGGAACTCCATTGCCACCTCCCTTTACCTGCCAGCAAATACAGGATAGAATTTTTGTGATGATAAATTTGTTTGGCGCCAACGATACATTAAATACGGTGGTACCCATGCAGCAGTATAGCATTTATGCCAATGCCAGGCCTACCATTCGGATTATGGATGCAGGTGCTAACAAATATCTTGAATTAGACAGTACCCTACCCACAAATCAACAAACGGCTTTGCATCCTATAATGACTCCTTTTAAAGCATTGTACGACGAAGGAAAATTAAACGTAGTGCATGGCGTTGGTTATCTTAATAACAATAGAAGTCATTTTAAAAGCGATGATTTATGGAACACTGCCGGCGATACTACCCCTGCCAATTTTAATCACTTAAGTGGCTGGGCTGGAGAGCTATTTGAATATAGGTATCCCGGAATTTTAGGAAGCCCCAATGCTGCCATGCCCGACCCTCCTTGTATTGAAATGGGTGCAACTGCTGGTTCTATTTTATTTCAAACTGCCAACAACAACAATGCATCGGTGCTATTAACCAACTCAAATATTGCCACTTATTACAACACGCTCATAGCAGTAGGTGGCCCGGCACCTGCTACCCTTCCTCCCGGTGATTTTGGAGCCGACCTTACTTTTATTGACGATGTGCAAAGGCTAAGTAATATTTATGCTCAAAGAATACAATCTGTTTTTAATGCCGGAAACAATAGTGCAGGAGTAACCTATCCCAATACATCCATAGCCAATCAATTAAAAACAGTGGCAAGGCTTATAAAGGGTGGTAGCAAATCTAATATGTACACCGTGCATCAATATGGCTTTGATACACATGGAAATCAAATTATAAATGGCAGTTCGCATACAGGCCTTCATTCAAATTTATTAAGAGATTTAACCATGGGTATTAAAGCTTTTATGGATGATATTGCTGCCCTGGGTTTTGAAGACAGAGTAGTTATAACCACTCACTCCGAATTTGGAAGAACCATCGACGAAAATTCCGGCTTAGGTACCGACCATGGTGGAGTAAGCACAATGTTTGTAATTGGCAAAGGTGTAAAACCCGGCATCACCGGTACTCCTATTGACCTCACAAAAGTTACTACCCGGGCTTTAACCGATTTACAATTTGATTATAGAGCCGTGTGGGCAGCAGTATTACAGGATTTTATGGGGCATGGCCCACAACCAATGACTGCCGCAAGAATGAATGACTTTACCACAACTAAACCCGCTATCATTTCAGAAGAATACAAAGCAACTCCGGCATGCTATATCAACTATATTGTTTTACCGGTAACCATTGCCAGTTTTAACGTCCGTCTTTTGGCTTCGGGCAATGCTGAATTAGTGTGGGAAACTTCTTCGGAAACTAATTGTAAAGAATTTGATGTACAACATAGTATTGATAATTTAAATTGGACATCTATTGGCACGGTTGCTGGCAATGGAAATTCGTCTATGCTTAGCCGATATTCTTTACAGCATAGTAAGCCATCAGTGGGCATTAACTATTACAGACTTTGGCAGGTAGATTACAATGGAAGTCGCCGCATATTTGGCCCAAAAATATTGAGGGTTAAAAAACAACAGGGTTTTGAAGTGAAAATTTATCCCAACCCGGCTGTGTACGATTTCAATATTGCCATTACTGCAGAAAAGAAACAAAATGCAGTTATAAACATTTATGATATCCAGGGACATTTACTCAACAGTCGAAATGCTGCCATTCCAGTTGGATTTACAAAAATAAATATTCCGGTAAACCAGTTGCGAAATTACAAGGGCGAAATAATTGTACAAATAAAAACAGATTATGGATTTGAACAGGCATCAAAACTAATTATTCAATAATATTAAAACTCCGCATTAGCGGAGTTTTTAATGCGTTACACTACATTCTTTTAAATGGTTTGTTAAACGAAATATTGCTGTTTTTATGCTGAAATTTTAGGCTTACCTTGTGGCAAAAGTATTATTCATTAAAAGATAAGATTATGTTGATACAGATTAACTCAGACAAAAACATTGAAAGTACAGCAGCCTCTATTGCTCATTTTTCTGAAATTATTAAAGAACAGCTTCTACGCTTCGAAGAGCATATAACCAGGGTAGATGTACACCTGAGCGATGTAAATGGCGATAAAGAAAACGGAGCCGATAAACAATGTTTAATGGAAACTAAAATAAAAGGTGGAAGCCCCATAGTGGTTACTACTACCGAAGCCACCCCTCACATGGCAGTTAAATTTGCAGGTGAAAAAATTGCAATCCTATTGGAAAAAGCACTTGAAAAACGAAGGGTTCAATCTTAAATTCATACATTAAGCTTCGCCCCGGCGAAGCTTTTTATTTTTTATAAATTTTCTCGTAGAGTTTAATCCAATCTTTCACCGTCATTTTTGTACAAAGATTTGCAATTAGCTCCATAGGAATTTTATCAACTTTTTTAAATCGAATACAACTTTTGCCCATATCCAGCTTACCAATAGCAGCAGAAGTATAAGCATTGGTAAACCATTGCAGCAAAGCCGCATCGGCATATATTCCCATGTGATACAAGGCAATAAAATTCTTTTGAGAGGCTATGCTTAAAAAAGGAAGAGCATCGGTTGGTTTACAATGATAGCCATCCGGATAAATACTATGCGGCACCACAAAACTTATCATACCATATTGCATGGTTGGTTCAAATCCTTTTGGAAGATGGTCTGTAATAGTTTTATACAGGGCTTGCATAGGAGCCTTACGTTCGATTGGCAAGCCATCAAAATATGCTTCAATATCGGTTGCAGTGGATTTCATTTTAATAAAATTTGTGTTACCTAAATTTACATGCTCTTATGGGAATTGATAGCATTTTAATTTTATCTTGTAGTAACAAAGGCATTAAAACTTTTAAAGTTGCCNNGAATGGGCCATTCAAAGTATTTACAACAACTTTGAAAACCCACCCAATGCTATATTTTCTGCCGGTATTCATCCCTGGTATATTTATAATGATTGGGAAAAATCAATTGTACAAATTGAAAAAATGGCCGCCTATAAAAACTTTATTGCTATTGGCGAATGTGGGTTAGATAGCGTTAAGGCCTCATCAAATATGCATTTACAGGAACAGGTTTTTGAAACTCAAATTAACCTTGCAAATAAAATTGAAAAGCCTCTTATTATTCATAGTGTAAAAACTACTGACCACATTTTACATCTGCTTAAAAAAAACAAAGTTTGGGTACCGGTTATTTTTCATGGATTCAACGGCTCCTTTGAAATGGCGAAGCAAATTATTAAAAATGGTCATTTTTTGACTTTTGGAGAAAGTGTAACTCGAGAAAAAATAAGGGCCTATTTACCCAACATTTCTCTTGAACATATTTTTTTAGAAACAGACAGCTCCCAAAAAAGTATTGCCGAAATTTATAGCAGTATGGCAATTATTAAAAATATACCTGAAGAAGATTTAAAAGTGCAAATGCAACAAAACCTACAAAAGGTTTTTAATATTGAATTGTTCTAATAATCATTTCACTTTTTACGGATACAGAAATTCATTTAAACTTTAATCTCTATTTTATCATAGCATTGACAGTACCATTCGTCAATTAGTCGGGCTATCAAATTCCGTTTCCTTATTTTTGCAGAATTGTATATTAAATACATTTGAAAACACAGAACATCATACGCAGAATAGGATCATTTGTAATGATATTTGTAATGGCTTTTGCCATTACACCCAAGCGTACGGTACACGACCTTTTAGGTTGCCATAGTAACAACACTACTCCCTATCAGCATGTAGAAGGTAAAGAAAAGAGCATTCAGAAAGACGGCTTTCATTGTGCCTGCGAAAACCAGGAATTTCAACATGCATGGATGGATGTAATTGTACCTCTTACTTACAATCCTCCTGTTTTTGCTTCAACCATTCAACACAGTACACTTCCTCAATTTTATATAGTATCCAACCAAAGCGTAGTTGGATTACGAGGCCCTCCTGCAATTGCTTAATCAATCTTTTCTGCCCTTGGCAGAACACTTCTTTATTTTTTAAAGGATACTTGGCATTTATTCAAATGATTAATGCAGCTATCCACCATTAAAATTATTATTTGATGAAAGCATTGCTTTTTGCATTGCTGCTGCTAATAAGCTATACAGGTTTTTCGCAGCAATGTAACATTACTTTACAGGGGCATATAGAAGACCCCGACACTCGAGAAATGTTGAGTGCTGCTACAGTGCTCATATTAGAATTGAATAAACAGGTAACCACGGACGCAAGGGGCAATTTTGAATTTAAAGATTTATGCCCCGGAAATTACAGTTTACAAATTAGCCATACCGGCTGCAAAACCATCATTGAAAAAATTAGCCTAACCAAAAGCCGGCATATTGATGTGGATATGCCGCATGAAAAAAACACCCTTACAGAAGTAACCATCAGCAGCAATAAGGGAAATAAAAATACCGGTACCAAAAAAGAATTGAGCGGTAAAGAACTGGAAAAAACTAAAGGCCAAAGTTTAGCTGAAGTACTGAGTAGATTAAACGGCGTTACCCTTTTACAAACCGGCTCTACAGTTTCAAAACCGGTTATTCATGGTTTACATGGCAGCAGGATACTTACCATTAACAATGACGTAAGGCAGGAAGGGCAGCAATGGGGCAATGAACATGCTCCGGAAATTGATCCATTTATTGCCGGAAAATTGGAAGTGATAAAAGGGGTTGATGAGTTAAAATATGGTTCCGATGCCATTGGGGGTGTAATTTTGGTAGAACCCAGGCCACTGCTGAATCATGCCGGTTATCGTGCCGAAATTAATACCGGCTATTTTACCAATAACCGTCAATGGATAGCATCTGCAATGTATGAAGCACAGCCGGAAAAGCTGCACGAGTTTAGCTTTAGAATTCAAGGAACTTATAAACGAGGAGCCAATGCAAGAACAGCACATTATCGGCTAAACAATACCGGTAGCGAAGAAAAAAATTTTTCATTAGCAGCAGGCTGGAAAAAACATTCATTTGCTACTGAGTTGTTCTATAGTTTTTTTGATACCAGGCTGGGAATATTTGAAGGCGCTCATATTGGCAATAGAACCTACTTTGATAGTGCCATTGCAAACAACCGACCCGACCCCGTTTTTACAGGAGAAAACACTTACCAAATAGGCAGGCCCTATCAAAAAGTACAGCACCACTTATTGAAATCAAAAACGTCTTACAAAAGCGGCAAAAATAAATTTGCCCTGCAACTATCGTTACAAAAAAATTACCGTGAAGAATTTGACATTGTTAGAAACAGTAACAACTACAAGCCTCAGCACAACCTTGCCATTACAACCCTAAGCCAGGAGCTTAGTTGGGAGCATAAACAAAATGCACAGCTCACTCATTTAATTGCTGCCAATACTATGCAGCAGGATAATAGATACGCAGGCCGATATTTTATTCCGGCATACCGGGCGTATTATTTTGGTGGTTATTATATTGGCAAATACAGCAAAAATAAATGGGAGTTGCAGGCAGGAGCCCGTTACGACAATAAAAACATTTATACCAATCGAATTTTACAATCAGGAGAAGTTTTTGATGAGTACGGCTTTAATTTTTCAACATTTGCCACATCGGCCAATGCTTCTTTTAAAATTATGCAGGGTTTAAAAACCAATATCAATATTGGATTATCATCAAGAGCTCCGCAAGCCAACGAACTTTTAAGCAACGGTATTCACCACGGCACTTCAACTTTTGAAGTGGGAAACATACATCTTAAAACCGAAAAAGCCGTAAATATCAACTGGGGAGCTGCATGGAACATTGCATCCGGTAAACTATCGGCAGAGCTTAACCTGTATCGTAACCAAATTGATAATTTTATATACCAACAACCCATTGCCAACGAACCCGTACAAACCATTAGTGGCATTTACCTGCTAAATATTTATCAGCAAAACAATGTAAGGCTTCAGGGCATTGACTTTAGTGCAACCTGGTGGCCCTTTGAAAAGCTGGACTGGCAATTAAACTACAGTATGCTAAGGGCAAAAAATATTGACAGCAGCGACTGGCTTATTCGAATGCCGGCAGACCGCATAGGAAATATGTTGAGTTACCATTTTAAAGATGAAAAAAAATGGAACGGATCTTACATAACTTTCGAATACAATTATGTTTTTAAACAAACCCGTACACCCGATGAAACTTTTGTAAAACATGATTACAAAGCTGCACCCAATGCCTATGGACTCATTAACGTAGATGCAGGCACTACCATTCAAATACAAAATGTACCTGTGTCAATAAGCCTGGGCATTAGAAACCTGTTGAATAAAGCGTACAGAGATTACCTCAATAGCATGCGATATTTTGCCGATGAAACCGGCAGAAATTTTCAACTAAGAATAAAAATTCCTTTTCAATCAAAACAAATTAAAGAATGAAAAAAATATTGATTTTAATAATATTTGCATCTACATTACTATCATTAAACGCATGCAAAAAATTTAGCGAAGGCGAAACCAATGACGAAGAATTGATTACCACGCTGCAATTAAATTTTACAATACCTGGCAGCAGCAGTACACAATCATTTAAATTTGAAGATTTAGATGGCCCCGGTGGCAATGCTCCGGTGATAGAACCCATTGTTTTAGCAGCAGGAACTACTTATGATGTTTCGCTGGAAGTATGGAATAAAGCCGCCAACCCGCCCGAAAATATTACCACAGAAATTGAAGAAGAAAATGCATCGCACCGATTTTACTATAGCCCTTCTGTCGGAAGTAATATTGTTGTAAGCAATTTAAATAATGACGACAATGCTGTTCCCCTAGGAACAACCAGCACCTGGCAAGTAGGAACAGCATCAACCGGAAATATATCCATTACACTTAGGCATTACCCGGGGACTCCACCCGATAAGCAGATTTCCGATCCGGTAAACAGCCCTAAGTCAGGTACTGATATTGAAGTTACTTTTAACTATACCATTCAATAAAAAGTAATAGCAAAAAATCAAATTAAAAAAGATAAGCTTCAACTACGATGCTTATCTTTTTTATACGTCCAATATTTCTAATGGATTGCGCAAAAGAATATTTTTTCGCTCTTTGTCTAATTCTTTTTCATAGTCTTTAACCACTTTAAACAAAGAGCCCGCCTCTGCATAAATATAATTGAACTGGTCGGCTACCGACTTAGCTTCTATCATTAATCTTTTAGTAGGGGTTTCCATATGGCCGGCAGCTATTTCGTCTTTTCTTTTTTCAACCAATAATGCTACCTGCTCATTTACTATATCTAACGATGAGTGATCGGGCTGTGGAAGCAGTTCATTTGTTTCGTTTAAAACCTTAATAATATTGGAAAAGTAAAGTCTGGTTTGCTTTGTTACAGAAAACAACGCATCAGAGCGAAAAGGAATATGCTTAGCCTGCAAGAAATAACTTAAAGTAGCCAGGTGCGATGTAAGGCTTTGATTCAATACTACAAAGCGGTGAACAAATTTAGTCCCTTGCCTGAAGCGCTTGGGTTCCGAAAGCATTCGGGTAAATGCATCGGATAAGTTAGCAAGTGCTACCATGGTTTCTTTGCGTACAATTTTAATTTTATCGGAATGGATGGGTCCACTGCTGCAAAAACTTCCGGCAACCAGGCCGTAATATTTATCGTTGGCTTCCGTAATGGTTTTCATAAGTTCTTTCATACTGCTGCTTTCCCATGCAGGCACCAAAAACAAACTGGCCAGTAAAGCAATGGCCGATCCTATACCGGTATCTACCAAACGCTCTACCACTATATCGTTAATATTGTAAGGATATAATAAATGAAAAAATATTAGCAGGTAGGGGGTCATAAAGAGTACGCTCATAAAATAATTGGTACGCATAAAGCTGTAACTCGCAGCCATAAAAACAACCATCAAAATAAGCAATGCCGTATTATTGTGAATAAAATAAATGAGTAGAAAACCTGCCAGTATTCCAACGGCGGTACCAATTAACCGGTCGTAGTTTCGTTGTTTACTCAAACTATAGGCAGGTTTTAATATCACTACAATGGTGAGTAAGATCCAGTACCCACGGTCAACTTTAAAAAACAACGAAACCACATAACCAACCAGTAATGCCAAAGCCATTCGCAATGCATGGCGAAAAATATTGGATTTAAAATTGAGATTATTTAAAAACAACGAGGGCCTCAAATCTGTTTTAACTCTAAACTCTTTATAAATATTTTTATTGGTTTCGCCTTTTTTCACCTCCACATCGTAAGTACTGTATTGATGCAACACTTGCAATCGTTGTTGTAAATCCTGTAGGTTTCTTAAAATTCTTCCAAGGCTTACAAACTCTTCTACCTTTTCATGCTTTACCATATAATTGTGGCGAAGCAAATCAAATTTTTGTTTTAAGTCTTCCATAAACCTGGATGTNNTCCAGTTCATGCGCCATTGTGTGTATAGAAGTTTTTATATCCTGCAAAATGCCCACTTTATCAAACTCCTTATGCAGTACATCAAAATGCTGATAAGTGGTCATTACCGATTCAAACAATTCATTTACCTCAATATAGATTTTAATCAATACTCTTCCGGTATGTGTACTTTCTTTAACGATAGCCCGGGTATTAAAAAATAAATCACTTAAAAGATTTTGTTGTGCTTCTACTTTAATTTGCTGCTGCATCAGGCTTTCGGATATGCCTTCATAATTTGGATTAACTGCATATAAATTTCCTCTTAAACGTAGAAACTCCCCTACTTCCATGATATAATCGCCCAAAACCTGTTGAATAAATTTATAGGGCCTAAGCCTGTACAACAACAAACTGTACAACATATACCACAAGCCACCTGCCAGAGTATATCCAGCCGTTATCCAAATATCTTTTCCGTGAGGCGGCGATTGCAGGCTTAGTACCATCATTAGTAATGCGGCTATACCCACTGCAGAACTACGTACTCCATATACATTCAGCATAGAAAACAAAAAACCTCCAACCGTAATAACAATGCCCAATATAGCAGCATTAACTGCCGCATAATGCACCGATACTGATAGAAAGCTAACCAAAAAACAAGTTGCCAGCATACCATTGATCCGATGCCTGGGCGCACCCGGCGTATCGGCTACACTTACACAAAGTGCTCCAAAACTCATAGTAAGGCCTACGGGCAGTTCCCAAAAAAAATTCATCACCAGGGAGGGTACTACTACTCCACAGGTAATGCGGATTCCCTCGCTTGCATAACGGCCATTTATAAAATTGAGATACTTTTTTGCGTAGTTCATTCTTTATAAGTGTACAAAATTAAGCGGTATTTTAAAATTTAGTTATTTATAAAAATACATCAGCAAAAAAATATTTCGTTTATACATTTTTAAAAAATATCTTAGTATTCAATACTCCTAATTATGAAAAAACCATCAACTGCTTTTGCGGCAACTTTATTTGTTGCACTGCTTTTCTTTTTCAATTCTGCAATTTCACAAAACATCATNNACCGTATTCATGCTTAATAAATCACTTACAAAAAGTGTGGTTCAAAACAAGCAACCTCAAATTGAGTTAAGTTTTGAATTTGAATTGAAAACATGGGTGCTTGAACTTACAGAGCATAACGTATTTTCAAAAGGTTTTTTTGTAAAAGACGGTAACAATAAAACAGTACCCTACAATACCAATACCGGAAGGCATTTTAAAGGAAAAATTAAAGGCGATGAAAAATCGGTGGTGGCTGTAAATATTTATGAAGATGAAATGAATGCCATTGTTGCAGATAAAAACGGCCAAATAAATATTGGCCCACTCAATAATAGCAATGGAGACATGGTGATTTTTAGAGAAAGCGATGTATTAACCATTCCTGCTTTTAATTGCGAAGCAATACCGGTAGAAGGAACCGAAAACCCATTACCCAATATACAATTTCCGGAATCCATTACATCTACCATTAATGCTGAAGCATTAGACATTTATTTTGAAGCAGACTACAGTTGTTATACCGGCAAGGGATCTAATCTTACTGCAACCATAAACTGGGTTACCGATCTTGCCAACAATGTTTCTATACTATATGAAAACGACAGTATTAATTTAACCATGAGTGCTTTAAAAGTATGGACCGTTAACGATCCCTACGCCGGATACAGCACAACAGCAACCATATTACCTGCATTTGGTACGGCAATGACTAATGGTTTCCCTGGCGACCTTGCTCATTTATTATCCCGAAGGGGTTTAGGTGGTGGAAGGGCTTACCTAAACATATTATGTTCCGGAGCATCGGTAAGAACCGGGGTAAGCGGAAACTTAGGCAATAATATTACCCCCCTACCTACTTACTCATGGAACAGCATGGTAATTACGCATGAGTTAGGCCACAATATTGCATCAAACCATACCCAGTGGTGTGGATGGCCCGGCGGTGCTATTGATAATTGTTATACCACCGAAGGTGGTTGTGCGGCCGGGCCTGCACCCGTAAACGGTGGAACCATTATGAGCTATTGCCACTTGAATGTAGGCATTAATTTGGCAAATGGTTTTGGGCCATTGCCCGGCGCCGCCGTAAGAAATGCGGTAAGAAACAATAACTGTATTTTTCCTAAAATTAATTTTAGCAGAACAAGCGAAATAGTAGCAGAAGAATCGGCAAATATTGACAATGATTGTATGGACTATACTTTGCTAAATCTTAGAATGGCTGCAAGCTATGCTCCCACAGGGCCGGTACAAATTGAATTGTTGCCAATTGCTATTACCCCAACACTTACCATTGGGAATGGAAAGGATATAGAACTGGTAACGCCTATCAATTTTACTTTAACGGATACCATATCGCAGGAAATACAATTGAGAGTTTTTAATGATGCCATTGTAGAAAACAATGAATCTTTTAGGCTCGATTATAATCTTACACCCAATGGAAGCAATGCTAAAAAAGGCAATATTTATAATTTAACTATTACCAGTGCCGACCATCGCCCCGATTCAACGGTAAACCAAATAGCCTATTTTGAAGATTTTGAAAATGCCACAGCCCCCGGCACCTGGACGCCGGCAGTGGTTTATGGCAATGCATCGCCCAACCGGTGGATGATTGGTAACAGCGGCCAGCCCGATTTTCCTAACAAGGCGGCCTATGTATCCAACAATAACAGTACTGCCGCCTACTCGGGAAGTGTATTAGCAGATAGTTCGGTATTATGGATGGTATCGCCCACCATAAACACAACAGGATTTACTAATCTTAGGGTAAGCTTTGCAGCTAAATGTTTGGGTGAGGGATCTGGTATTGGTGGTACCGGGCAGGGTTACACTCCCGCCGATTTTGGTGCCGTATATTATTCGGGTACCGGTGGCAATGCCTGGATTTTGGTGAGAGAAAATATTTGGGGAAGAAGCGCAAGAAATACCGAAGAAATTGTTTTACCGGCAAGTGCCAATAACAACCCCAATGTAAAACTGGCTTTTGAATGGCGAAACAATAGCAGTGTTGTAAACAATCCTCCATTTATAATTGACAGCATTACGGTGAAAGGCGCCGGCCCCGGGCAAATACAATCTGAAGCACATTTATCTAATAAAGATGAAGCATACCTTGGGCCCAATGCAACAGTTCACTATTATAATCATAGTACCGGAAAAATAATGGCATCTATTAAAAATTTATCTGCTTTTGATTATGGATGCACCAGTGTTGAATTGGTAAGAACCGGTACAGGAGCTACCGCTTCCTGGGGACTCGACAATTTTGAAAAACTTACCGATAAAGCATTTCGAATTACTACTGCCAACAATAATGCTACTGCCAACTACGAGTTGAGTTTGTATGTTACTTCACAAGAATTGGCAGGCTGGGCAGCGGCCACAGGAAACAATCCATTGGATCTTCGGGTAATACAATCTTACGACGACATTACTTTACAATCGCCGCCAAACGGCCCCAACTTTGGGAACAATATTGCCAGTAATACATTTGGCCTTAATGGTGACAGAATAATAAAAGCAAGTTTTATTCATAATGAATGGTATAGCTTAGGTAGCTTGAATATAAGTACTGTTTGCAATAACACTTTAAAACAATTTGCTGAAGAAATGGCGGGCACTGCTTATCAATGGCAGGTTAACGAAGGAAGCGGTTTTACCAATATTGCCGATAATACAAATTATAGCGGCACAAATACTGCAACGCTCAGCCTCAACAATGCACCTACCAACTGGTATGGCTATCAATACCGTTGCATAGTAACCACTATGGGCGGCCCGCAAACAGGTACTGCAAAAGAATTAAAATTTAGTGCAGTGTGGAAAGGAGGTATCAGCAGTGCATGGTCATTGGCCGATAACTGGGAATGTGGTACAGTACCCGATGCCAATACAGATGTTTATATCCCCAATGCAGTGAATCATTTTCCGGTATTGAGCAGCAATGCTACCGTAAGAACGCTTACGGTATTGAATAGCGCAAGTGTTACAGCTAATAATGGAGCGCAGCTTACGATTGTTAAATAAAAAGAGAACTATATAAAAAAGAGAAGTGATACATTTTTTGCATCACTTCTCTTTTTTGTTTTAAATCATATTATCGTACAATCAAACCCGTTACTGCAAATCCAATCCCCAGTCTCTCCCTTTTTCAATAGCCGGCACACCTTCTACCATCCATTTAGCAGGCTTGGCAGCTTTTAAATAATGGTCAAAAAACTGGCTCAATCTTATGGAGAGGTCTTTCCTGTTTTTTCTTTCCACCAAATTGTGGTCTTCGTTGTTGTATTGCAATAGCCAAACTTTTTTATCTAATCGTTTTAAGGCAGTAAACAATTCTATTCCCTGGTACCAGGGCACTGCACCATCGGCATCGTTGTGCATGATGAGCAGCGGAGTTTTTATTTTGTTTGCCGTAAACAGGGGAGAGTTTTTAATGTACAGATCGGGGCGTTCCCATAAAGTAGCACCTATGCGACTTTGCGTTTTTTCGTATTGAAATTGCCTGTTTAAACCGGTTCCCCAGCGTATGCCACCGTAAGCACTGGTCATATTGGCAACAGGAGCTCCGGCACCGGCAGCTTTAAACATATTGGTTCGGGTAACTAAATAAGCCACCTGGTAGCCGCCCCAGCTTTGGCCCTGGATGCCCATTTTAGTACTATCAACCCAGGGCATTTTACTCAAATGTTTTGCAGCACTCACTACACTATTGTAAGCACTTTCGCCCGGCTCTCCCTGCTTATAATAAATATTGGGATCAAAAACCAAATAGCCATTGCTTACAAAGTATGGAATGTTAATGGTACTTGCACTGGGCGCAGGTGCTTTGTAAGTATATAATCCGTCGCTGTTTTTTTCATAGAAATAAAATACTACCGGGTATTTTTTTGAAGGATCAAAATTTTCGGGCTTATACAAAATTCCTTCACTCATTTTTCCATCAAACATTTTCCAATGAACCAGCTCGGTATTAAGCCAATTGTACTCCTTTTGCTGAGTGGCCACATTTGTAATTTGTTGCAAACT
>DEHT01000037.1:21563-57734 GCA_002352045.1 Chitinophagaceae bacterium UBA2793
TTCTAAATCGTTAGGATCAAGTTGCCAAATATCAAATTCGTCTTTTATCAAAAAATAGCGGTCGGCACTCACCCAACCAATGGTTCCGGCAGCCGAAGGAAAATCTGGCACATCGTTTTCTGTATCATACAACGGTACTTTTATTTTGGACGAAATATTTTTGATGGCTTTAGTAGCCACATTATACGTGTAATAATCTTTTGTAGCCGGATTGTACCAGTAAACATATTTACCATTAGGCGAAGCCATGTAATTACCATAGCTGTTGTTTTTAATTTGAGTACGTTTACCATTGGTTACATTTATAATATAGGCAGCAACTTTAGTTCTTCCCTCCCACTGCTGTGCTTTTCTATTTTCCTTGTTTGAAAGACCCAATACCCAGCCGGCATTTCCTTCATCAACCAAAGTAGTATTTTCTACTTCGGCATCGGCTAACTGCACTACTTCTTTTGATCCCGGCATTGTTACTGCTAAATAACTTCTACGTTGTTCGTTGCTTAATTGCCTTAGCTGTTGCGGTTGCAGGTAATCGTCGTTGTAAGACCAAACATCTAATCTTGCTAATTCAAAATCTACTAAGCTGGTATCTTTTATTGGCTGAATAGCTGCCGTACCAAAAAATATTTTTCTCCCATCTTTACTAAACCGAACCGATGCATTTTCACTTACAGTAAACCCAATTTTCATTCCCGGAGTATTTTTTTCGGCCAACAAACTTGCGCTATCCATACCGGATTTAAAATACCAGAGTTTATAAAATTTTTGCAGTGCTTTGCTGCTGCTGTCTCTTTCGGCTACAAAAGCCAATTGATTGCCGGCTTCATCAAATGAATAATTTTTGGCATCGTTTAGTTTTTGCATAATGGTATCGGTGCTGCCCAACTCCAAATTAAAAATTAAAAGCCTTGCCACGCTGTTACTATCTTTTGCTTTTTTGGTAGTTTCAATCAACAACCGTTTTCCTTTTTCATCAAACAAATAATTATTTACCGGTTTAAAGCTATGCGTTTTACCGGAGCTTAAATTTCTTACAATCAGTTCTGTGCCCTCAGTTCCAGGGCCAGCTGCTGCTGCATCATCTCCGTCGGCATCGACCCATTCATTTAATCCTTCATCATCTGCTTTTTTATAAATTTCTTTTACTGCTTTTTTTGCAGCACCTATTACTTCTTCTTTATTAATTTTCCCTTTCACCGAATCTAAAGATTGGCGAATCATCGAATCGGCCAATTTTGCAAACTTGTCTATTTTTAATTTGAGCGAATCGGGTGCGGGCTTTTTCTTTGCAGTGTCGGGCAAAGGTTTTTCTAAATGATAGGCCAGCCATCCGGCTCCTTTCTCAGGTGTTTTAAAAGACTTTACTCTGTCAACATAAAAGATGCTATCGGTACCCAACAATACTACTACCATCGAATCTTTTGGTAGATCATCGGGTTTTTTCTTTTTTATTTTAGCCTGCCTGCTTTCCTGAAAAGCCGGTTTAATTTTAAAAATGGCATACTTGCTATCTTCAGTTATTATTGCAGAATAGCCTCTTGCAAAAGATTTTTCATAACCGCTCTTAGTATTTTTTATAGTTAACTGCCCATCGCCTTCCTGGGGATTGATGGCATACACTATATAATTACCATCGTTGCTGATTTTTCTTTCCCCTACCGATTTCCATCCATCATATACCGAATGGGTTAATGGCTTTTTTGTTTGAGCCATAGAATTTAAAGAAGTAATTAATCCAACAATCAACAATAAATTTTTCATAAACAGTATTTGTATTTGGAAGATAGTTAAAAGCCATAAAAATGCTACGTTGAATTTACAAGCGGCAATTTTGTATTAAAGGTCAGTATCATCTGACTCTAAAAATCCCCATTCCGTTCGAAGCTCGCTGTAGGCTGGTTCCTGCAAGCGCCGTTCTTTATAATGCCCTGCATTTTGCTTTTGTCGAAATGCTTCATACACGGTAACGGCACAGGCAACAGAAATGTTTAATGATTTAATGATGCCCACTTGCGGTATAATAAAATTTCCATCGCTTAAAGCAATGGTTTCTTCGGAAACACCGGAATGTTCGTTACCAAAAACCAATGCCACATTTTGTGTAAGATTAAGCTGATGCATACTTACGGCATCGCTGCTTAAATGGGTGGTATAAATTTTATCGAAGCGTTTTCTTAGCGCTTCAAAACAGGCTGCTGTATTATCAAACTGGTGAATGCTAAGCCATTTTGCTGCACTGGACGAACTTTTGGCTCCCCATTTTTTATGCCGGGGTATTTGTGTATTTAAAATATAAATATCCTGAATGCCCACTGCATCGCAGGTACGCATTACAGCCGAAATATTGTGAGGATCTTGAACATTTTCCAATACAACGGTAAGACCGGGTTGGCGTTTATCCAAAACATCATTCAATCTTTTTGTTCTTTCCGGAGTCATGCTGCAAAAATCGGGTAAATGAAGGAGAATTTAATGTGTATTCCCATTCTTAAACAGTATTGGTTTTTAAAAATTCGTAAATATTTTTCCATTGAGTAGTAGTGAGCACAATGGTTTGTTTTTTTAAATCCATTACGGTATCGTTTATTTCTACGGCCCCCAAGGCTTCATCTACATTTAACCAAATGCCTTTGCAGCCAATGTTTTTGGCAAGTTGCATATCGGTAATTCGGTCGCCAATTACAAAACTGTTTTTGATATCATAATCCGCATTATTCAAATAGCTGTTAAGCATTGCTGTACCGGGTTTTCTGGTGGCTGCATTTTGGTGAGGATAGGTTTTATCAATTAAAACCTTTGAAAAAAATACATTTTCATTTTCAAAACTCTTAATTACTAAATTATGAACAGGCCAAAAACTTTGCTCCGGAAAAGCTGCTGTTCCCAACCCATCTTGATTGGTAACCATTACAAGTTCAAAAGGAAGTGTGGTGGCTATTGCACGCATGTACTCAAATACATGAGGATAAAAACATAATTTTTCAAAAGAATCTAATTGATAAGTGGGTGGAGCTTCATTGATAAGTGTACCATCCCTATCAATAAACAACAATCTTTTGGCAGTAGATTTTTCTACCATTGCTTTTAGATTAAAATAAATTTTAAAAATTTTTCACTTCAATTCCTAAACCGGGTAATTCGGTATAAATTATTTTTCCATTTTCAAAGCTTACTCCTTTGGCAATATCTTCTGCCAACAACAAAGGGCCATCCATATCCACTTCATCGAGCAATGGAGCCAATTGAGCAATAGCAGCAGTACCAATGGAGCTTTCGTTCATACAGCCAATCATTACTTTTAAATTGTGCTCTTTAGCTTTTGTAATCATTCTTCTTGCAGGCGTAATGCCGCTGCACTTAGTAAGTTTTATATTAATGCCATCAAAATAGCCGGCACATTTTTCTACATCGCTTTCAACTACACAAGCTTCATCGGCATATAATGGTAAAACCGATTTTTCGTACAACAGCTTCATTCCTTCCCAATTGTCTTTTGCCAGTGGTTGTTCTATCAATTCTACACCCAGTTCTTTTAAAATTGGAATTTTATGTAGCGCTTGTTCCAAGGTCCATCCTGCATTGGCATCTACTCTTAACCTTGCCTTTGTATTATTTCGTAAGGCTTCCATCATTTCAATATCATTATCGGTACCCACTTTTATTTTGTAAATGGGCCAATCTTTTTCTTTCATTTTTGCTACCATTTTTTCAATGGTATCAATGCCAATGGTATAATCGGTTAGTGGAGCTTTTGCCGGATCGAGATTCCACAATTGATGCAATTGTTTTCTTTTTAGTTTTCCATAAATATCCCATCCTGCCATATCCAATGCACACACTAAAAAATTATTTTGAGGAAACAAATGATGCAGGTAATGCCAATACCTTTCCGGATCGGTAAAAGCAAACTTTTCAACTAATGGTCTTTTGGCTTCCAGGTCGGCCTGCATTTTTTCAACCGGAATATTATAGTAAGCAATTGCCGGTGCTTCGCCATAACCTTTAATACCAAAATAATCCAGTTCAACTACAAATGTGGGCTGATGAGTTTTGGTACCTTTTGAAATGGTGAAAGGATGTTTAAATGGAAGATTAAATATTCTGGAGCTGACTTGCATTTTTTTCATTGCTAATAATTAGTTGGTTGATGCTTACTTTTTGTGTATTGTGTGGTTTAATTGGGCTAAAGCCCGGAAAGAATATTTGTTGTTTTAGTTTCCTCGGCCTAAAGGCCGAGGCAATTAAGGCCGAGGCAATTAAATTTTAATCCATCATTGGCACTATCCCAATATTATAAAATTCAGCCGAAGCAACAAAGATTGCAACACTCATTTTTTTTGTAGGATAGTTTCAACAAAAGTTTAGAAGTTTAATATTCGCACAAAATTTTTATCCATATAAAAGATAAAATAGTAACCTCAATTCTGCTTTCTGGTAAATAAAAGATGTAGAGTTTTCCATTCACACCAAACCAATAATCTTTCAAACATCTTATAAGTATAACAACTTATCACCCTATCAACNNCAACTTATCAACTAACCAACCCTCCACTATCTCCCACTCTCTTTAACCATATTGTTTAATAAAAGAATAAAGCCGGGTTGGTCGTTCAGTTCTTCTAAATTGTTGTGCATTCTGTAATTCCAGTAGTGATTGGGGTCGGCGGGATTATTAATTCTTTCTGAAGACGGATTTTCTTTTCTTAAAGAACCATCCATTGCCAGTAAATCCTGCAAGAGAAAAATAGCCCACATTGCAGGTGATTGCAAATGTTGTATTACAATATCTCTGCAAATCCAATCTTCGGCAAAAACAGGTGCCTCTCCATAATGCCCCAACTGGTTGTTGTAAAATTGTTGAATAAGATTT
The DNA here is from genome assembly GCA_002352045.1 of Chitinophagaceae bacterium UBA2793. Lineage (GTDB taxonomy): Bacteria > Bacteroidota > Bacteroidia > Chitinophagales > Chitinophagaceae > Ferruginibacter. The sequence continues at coordinate 26,434 of DEHT01000037.1, forward strand.
CTATCTTCTTCCCACCACTCTCTTACCGTAGCCATATCATGCGTAGAAGGTGTAACCACACTTAAATAGGGTGAATTGTAAGGATTGGAAAAAGTTTCTCCTGCACGCTTGGGCATACGTTGTACTTCCAATGCCAGCATTTGAAGTTCTTCCAACACTCGTTCAACCATTTCGGGCACCATTCCCAGGTCTTCTGCACAAATGAGCATATTGGTGCTTAACTTTAATGCCTTCAATTTTTTTACACCCTCTTCTTCCCACAAGGCATTTTGCTTTTTGAAAAAATAATCATCGAAAATTTTATTAAGAATGGCTTGCTCATTTCCCGAAAGCGCTTTGAACGAATCGGTACCATGCAAACCAATACGCAAATGATAATTACCGGCAAGTTCATCGTCTTTAATGGCAATTACATTGCTGATTAAATCGAATAACCCGCTTTGAAGATTTTCATATTGTGGATTTGCTTTTATAAAGTCAGCAATTTTTCGTTGGGTGTTCAACTCTTCTTTAAAGCGATTACCATTTAAAAATACCTCTTTTACAATAGTTGCATTGCTACCAAACCAACTTTGCAATATTGTGGGGTTGATGTATGGATTACAAAATCTTTCTTCGCTAAAGTGCAAACCTGCATTGCTAAAATCGTATGCCGGAATGGGCCAGGAGGAAACGAATTTTCCTAAAATACCTTCAATGCAATGTAAAGGAATGCTCCAAATTCTAAAGAAGCCCAACACATGGTCTATTCGAATAGCATCAAAATAGTTGCTCATGTGTTCCATCCTCTGCCTCCACCATGCGTAATTGTCTTCGGCCATTTTTTCCCAGTTGTAAGTAGGAAAACTCCAATTTTGTCCTTTGGTTGCAAATGCATCGGGTGGAGCGCCGGCCTGCATATCCATGTGAAACAAATCTCTATACATCCATGCATCGCAACTATAACGGCCAACGCCAATGGGTAAATCGCCTTTTATAATAACTCCGTTTTTATGAGCATAATCAACTGCATCTTTTAATTGTAAATGCAAATGATACTGAGTGTAATAATGAATGGCTATGTCATCATAAAAATCATTTTCGGGACTTACCAGTTGTTGGATAGCATCCTCATTGTAATCAAAATTTTCGGGCCAACTGTTGTAGTCGGCCGTTTTATTTTTGTTTCTCAAATAACAAAATGCAGCATAAGGCACCAACCAATGACGATGCAATTCAAAAAAAGAAAACCAGCCAAAGTCATCTTTAAATGAATCTTTATCGCTTTGATATAAATGTAGAATGGCCTCTTGTTTTATGGCCAGTACTTCGCTGTAATGCAAGGTTTCTTTTGAATTCAACTCCGCTATCTGCGTTCGCATTTCGGGAGAAAATTTAACCGATAAAGCTGTGGCCAATTTTTGCACATTTAAATAAATAGGATGCAATGCAAATGCCGATACTGCCGAATAAGGATAAGAATCCTTATTGGTATGGGTAGCGGTAGTATCGTTAATTGGCAACAGTTGTATAAGCCGCAATCCACATTGCTTTGCCAGGTTGGTAAGCAGGTTCAAATCTGTAAACTCACCAACCCCCCAGCTATTTTTACTACGCAATGCCGATAGCGGAACATTGATGCCGGCTGCTTTCCAACGAAAATTTGTAGTATTTAAATTTTGATGTAAAATTGTGAGCGTTTCATTTTGTGAAGGCTGTGGCAGTACCCTGTTGTCTCCTTCCTCGTACTCCATTTCTCCTTTTATTAAATCGTACACACCCAGTTTATATTCTATTGGAAAGTTTTCTTTACCAAGATTTACTTTTAGCAACCAGTGATTTTTTTTATGCTCCATTAGCAATGGCTTGCTACTACTCCAATTATTTAGCTTTTTACAATTGCCGGTTAAACAAATTGCTTTGCCATCGGCCAATGCCGGGGCTTTAATCTTAAAAATATGAGTAGGATTTTTAGTAGAGGGCGATTTTATTTTACTTTTTTGATGAAAAACCGAACTAAAGGGAATGGATGAAAAAACATCCGGATAAGTTTTTTCATCATTCCACTCATCTACCACTTCAATATGTGCTGCCTTTAGTTTATTAATATTTAATGGAGTGCTTTTAGAAAATTCTTTTTCTTCGCCGGTATTACTGTTTCTATAGATATAACTGTATTCAAATTCATCAACTAAATCCAATTCGTCCATTTTAAAACTTGCATGCCAATATGCACTATTTAAATAATGTAGGGGAAGTTCAAAGGTTGAAAGATTGCCACGTTTATTGAACCCGAAAAATTTAATAGCTATAGATTGCCCGTATGTACTTTTAAAAGCTACATAAAAAGTTATGGTCATGCAATGTGTATTTGGTACGCAATTTACAAAGCGCAATTTTAATCCACTCTATTTTTGAAGATTTTTGTTAAGAATGAGCGAAATTTTATTATCTCCCCTATATTTGCAAAAACATTCACAACATGTCTGATAAAAAACGTTCAAGAGCAATTTACTGGTTATTATTTTTTGTATCTGTTGCTGCATTCTTTGGTGTATATGCTATAGGTGGTGGCTATTGCTCAATGGTATTGCCATTTAATGTTACATTTTTTGCCCAGGCATTGGATCTTTTATAATCAACGATTGTTTATACCAACTTTAAGTGCTTATAAAAAAGCCCCGCTTTTGCGGGGTTTTTCTTTTTGGAAACTTAGTAGCTAACGGTATTTAAAATTGAAAAGAAAAAAGACTAATTCATAAAGACTATCTTATTGCCCTTGAGCTTTTATAGTTTTTATTGGCCGCCTGTTGAATAGAAACCGAACTGGCGCATGAAGCCAGAAAGAGAATGAACATAATTGGAAGTAGGATTTTTTTCATAAGTAAAGGTTTTGAGGTTATAGTGTAAAGCAACAAAATAAACCAGGTGGAGTCAAGCGCAAAACTGCCCTTTTTTTTCAGTTTTTTTACTGTTAAAATGGTAGGAGTTTTACTGATAATGTGCATAAAAACAAAACAGCCCGGCAAGCCCGGGCTGTTTTGTTTAAAATATAAAAATCATTTCCTTACTTCACTTCTTCAAACTCGGCATCGGTTACATTTTCGCCACCGGCTGTATTGCCTGCCTCCTGTTGAGTTCCTGCTCCTGCATTGGCATCGGCACCACCCTGGGTAGCTTTATACATATCTTCGCTGGCAGCAGTCCATGCTGTATTTAATGCAGTTACTGCTGTATCAATTTGAGTCAAATCCTGCGATTTGTGTGCTGCTTTCAATGCTTCCAATTTGTTTTCAATTTCGCCTTTTTTATCGGCAGGAATTTTGTCGCCATATTCCTTCAATTGTTTTTCCGATTGGAATATTAAACTATCGGCCTGATTTATTTTATCTACTTTTTCTCTTTCGGCTTTATCGGCTGATTCATTGGCTTTAGCTTCGGATTTCATCTTTTCAATCTCGTCGGAGCTTAAACCACTTCCTGCTTCAATGCGAATTTTTTGTTCTTTACCGGTTCCTTTGTCTTTTGCTGTTACATGCAAAATACCATTGGCATCAATATCAAATATTACTTCAATTTGCGGAACACCCCTTGGAGCCGGTGGAATTCCATCGAGGTTAAACATACCCAGGCTCTTGTTTTGATTAGCCATTGGCCTTTCGCCCTGCAATACATGAATTTGTACACCGGGTTGATTATCGGCTGCGGTACTAAAGGTTTCCGATTTTTTTGTTGGAATAGTTGTATTGCTGTCAATCAATCTTGTCATTACGCCACCCATGGTTTCAATACCCAGGCTCAACGGAGTAACGTCTAACAGTAACACATCTTTTACTTCACCGGTTAACACTGCACCTTGTATGCCTGCTCCAATGGCAACCACTTCATCGGGATTCACTCCTTTATTTGGTTTTTTGCCAAAGAATTTTTCCACAATTTCCTGCACCTTAGGAATACGGGTGCTACCACCTACTAATATTACTTCGTCAATTTGAGAAGCACTCATGCCTGCATCTTTTAAAGCTGCTTCGCAAGGTTTTAAGCAACGGTCGAATAATTTATCGGCCAGTGATTCAAATTTTGCACGGGTTAATTTTTTAACCAAATGCTTTGGTACACCATCCACTGCGGTTACATAAGGCAGGTTGATTTCTGTTTCTGAAGAAGACGACAATTCAATTTTTGCTTTTTCAGCAGCTTCTTTTAAGCGTTGCAATGCCATGGGGTCTTTACGAAGATCAATTGCTTCGTCGGCTTTAAATTCATCAGCCAGCCAATCCATTATCACTTTATCAAAATCATCGCCACCTAAGTGTGTATCACCATTGGTAGATTTTACTTCAAAAACACCATCGCCTAATTCTAATACAGAAATATCAAAAGTTCCACCGCCAAGGTCGAATACGGCAATTTTTTGATCTTGTCCTTTTTTATCAAGGCCATAAGCTAAAGCTGCGGCAGTGGGTTCATTCACTATTCGCCTAACATTTAAACCGGCAATTTCTCCGGCTTCTTTTGTAGCCTGACGCTGTGCATCATTAAAATAAGCCGGAACAGTAATTACCGCTTCGTTTACTTCCTGCCCCAAATAATCTTCGGCTGTTTTTTTCATTTTCTGCAAGACCATTGCACTTATTTCCTGAGGTGTATAAGGCCTGCCATCTATGTCAATACGAACGGTATTATTGTCACCTTTTACTACTTTGTAGCTCCAGTGCGAAGATTCTTCTGTAACCTCATCAAACCTGCGGCCCATAAAACGCTTTACACTGCTAATGGTGTTTTGCGGATTGGTAATAGCCTGGCGTTTGGCAGGGTCGCCAACTTTACGTTCGCCATTTTTTAAAAAAGCAACTACCGAAGGGGTGGTTCTGCGGCCTTCATCGTTTGCAATTACTACCGGCTCGTTGCCTTCCATTACCGAAACGCAACTGTTGGTAGTTCCTAAGTCAATTCCAATTATTTTACCCATATAAGTTGTTTATTTTAAATTGTTTACTTGCACTACATAGTCAATCATTATGCCAAGCGGAAATATGTGCAAAATTGTCAGAACTAGCTTTAAGAAATTGGCAATTCAATATAGGATGGCAGCAAAAATGTAAAAAGAAGACAAATTTTCATTTTTTGTACTAAGCTTTAGTGCTACTATAATGCCTTGGTTGCGTCGCACACTTGTACTACTCAATCAACATTCATCTATTCCAGCTCGGTAAACTCAGCATGGCCATCGTTTTTTACCCTAAACGTAAAGTGGCGCTGCGTAAAATAGCTAATTACAATTACTAATCCGATGGTAACTACCTGGCTTATGATCGCCTCCCACCCCAGAACTTCAACCAGTAGTTTGAGCATTCCATAGTTTACAACCAGGTTAAACGAAAAAGAAAGAAAATATCTAAACAACTGAATACGGCCTTTTAAATAAGAACTGGTAAAAACCACATATCTGTTTAATATAAAACCAATAATAAATGTAATGGTAGAAGAAACAAACAGTGCGGCTATATGCGGTTCAAAAGCATAGAAACCAAAATCAAAAACCCTTCCGGCAAAAATGTATTGATAACTTATAAAGTAAGTGAGTAATCCAAATGCCGCATTACCCCCGCCACAAGCAGCATATCTGAATGTTTGCAAAGGCATTAGTTTCCTGAAAGGAGGGTAAAATGAATCAATAATATTTGTGATTAGTTGTTTCATAAATGGCGGCAAAGGTATTGAAAAACGTGTTGGATTTTGTAGCCGGCAATTTCAAACAAATAAGCTCCTGCAGTTATATTGGTAATTCATTAACGAAAGCTTTGCTATTTTTATCGAATGAAGAAATTTAGCACTCTAATTAGTTTATTTTTTTTATTGTTTAACGGCTTATTTGCCCAACCAAAATACGAAGCAACCGATATTTCCGTAAATCAAATAGGCAGCTTAGATAGTATGAACCTTGCACAAATAGCTAAAAAAATTACAACAGTTTCAGCAGATAAAGAACAACAAGCTCGTGCCATTTTTTATTGGATTGCCAATAATATTGCAATAGACCCAAAAGCTACCAAATCAAGCGACCAACGTAAAAGCCTACCCGAAGATGTAATAAAACTGCGTAGAGCAACTCCATTAGGTTTTGCAAAACTGTACCAGGAAATGGCAAGCATCTGCAATATTCGCTGCCTGGTAGTAGATGGGTTTGTAAGAAACAGTTTAGATGATTTAAACAGTCCTGCGGATGAAGTAAACCATTCCTGGAACGTAGTGCAACTGGGCCAAAGCCCCGAAAGCTGGTATGTGGTGGATGCAACCAAGGCCAGTGGAAACCTCGATAAAAAAATGGCTTTGTTTACTAAAAATTTTACTGGTCAATATTTTTTTGCCGAAAAAACTTTGTTTCATATAGACCATTTTGCCGATAATGATGCCTGGCAGTTGGGAGGAGTAAAATCAAAAAAAGAATTTTACAACTTACCCATTATTTACAGTACAGCCTACCATTATGGAATTAAAAAGCCTACCCCTGCAACCGGTTATATTAAAACCAAAACTAAGAACAAGGTAAGCTGGTTGTTACCGATGGATAAATCGGGTGAGGTTAAAGAAGTTTCGCTGCTCATTGGTGAAGGACGAAAAATGCAAAAGCCCGAGCCTATGAATTTTACAGCCGGAGCCAATGCCATTAGTTTTAGTTACCAGTTTAAAAAAGATGATACACACCCGGTAAAAATTTTGGTAGATGGAAAAGTAATATTGGAGTATATGGTTGAGGTAATGGAGTAACTAACCAGGAAGAATAGCCGAAGTAATGAAGTGGTTTACGGAGATAGACTTACTAATAACATAAAAAATTGATTAGCCTATTTTTAAATTTCTTTGCTCTCTCAACATTGCTCCAAAATTCATGTTTCGGGCAAGACCATTAATAACAATAGCAATGCGTTTTGTTTTAGTGGCATCGGTTTTAGCAGCTTTAATCCAATTTGAATAATAACTTTTATGTGAAGCAGGCAAACATTCAAATACTGCCTTGGCTGTTGGTTCATCTTCCAGGCAAATTAATAATTCTTCGGATACAGGAATTTCGGTATCATCTGCTTCAATAGTTACTTCAATAATATCACCCTGTTTTTTGCCGGTAGCTTTTCTCATGCTTGCATTAAAAGGCATAAAAAAATTTCCATTTCCGTCTGGCAAAATACTCACCTGCTTAATTTGGTGTGCATCTAAAAAACCTTTCACTCTAAAAGATTTTTTTATTCCTTTTTTTAATTTATCAGCCTGTTTTGATGTAATTACAAAAAATGTCCAGGCTGTTTTGTCGGCTTTTTCACCATACTTTTCAAGCTTTGTTTTGAAACAAATTTTCATACCTTAAAAATAACTAAAGCATTTATTTCACTCAGTAGTCAATAGGTACTTTATTTTTTTATAAATGATTTAAATAAAAAAGTGCAGCCTTTTAACAGGTTGCACTTTTATAATTTCGAATTTCTTTATTTGAAATTTTGTTATGCCCTTTGCTTTGCAACAGGCTTTTTCTTTGTTTTTTTCAATGCAGTTTCAATAGCCTTGCTTAAATCTTCATAGGTAGGCTTGGCCACTCTTTCACCATTTACAAAAAAAGTAGGAACATCTTTTACACCACGGACAATTCCTTCTTTTAAATCGCCCTGCACCTGCCAGCCGTAAGTAGCATTCACTAAATCATCCAGAAAACGCTTGTTGTTTACACCGGCTTCTTTGCTGTACAATTTTAAACTGGTGGTTCCAAGATTTTTTCTGTTAGCAAAAAGGATATTGTGCATTTCCCAAAACTTACCTTCCTGAGCTGTAGCTACAGCCGCTTCGCCCGCTTTTAAACTGCGTTGGTGAATTCGGGTTAGTGGAAAATGCCTGAAATTAAAGCGGATTTTACCATCATAATCGCTTAAAAGTTTTTTAACTACTTCATTTGCTTTTGCGCAAACTTCGCTTTCATATTCACCAAATTCTTCAAGAGTAACTTCCGCTTTTGGATTGCCTACAAATACATCTTTTGGTTCTATAATTTCTACTATTTCTTTTTTGAAAGCCATATAAATATTCTTTTTAATTAATTAAAAGATTCAATAGATAAACAGTTCGTGTATAATTGCTTGCAGAAAATCATTCACTTATCCTGTTTACAGAATCGGTTGAAGGTAGTCTTTTTTAAACTGAATCAATGTTCGTTCATCAAAAATTCTCATTTTCGACACATAAAATATTGATTAACATTTATTTACAAAATTGTTAAAAAAATATTAATAGAAATCCTTTATTATTTCTGTGTTTCGTTTCTAAACACCACCACCCCATCAAAAACATCAATCAAAACCCGTTTTTCTTTATCAATATCACCCGCCAATATGCGTTTGCTCAATTGGTTCACTATTTCTTTTTGAATCAATCGTTTTAGAGGCCTTGCTCCAAATTGGGGGTCGAATCCATTTTCGGCAAGGTAATCGAGTGCATATTCGCTAAACTGTAAAATGATTCCATTTTTAGCTACTAATTTTTCAAGCTCGTTTAATTGTATTTTAATAATCCCTTTAATATCATCTTTCATCAAAGGTTGGAACATAATAATTTCATCAATCCTGTTTAAAAATTCGGGGCGAATGGTTTGCTTTAACAAAGCAATTACTTCAACCTTTGTTTTAGCTACTACTTCATCTTTGTTTTCTTTGGATATATTTTCAAAGTTTTCCTGAATGAGCTGGCTACCCATATTGCTGGTCATAATGATGATAGTGTTTTTAAAATTTACTATCCTTCCTTTGTTATCGGTAAGGCGGCCATCATCTAATACCTGCAATAAAACATTGAATACATCGGGATGTGCTTTTTCAATTTCATCAAAGAGTACCACAGAATATGGTTTTCGTCTAACGGCTTCTGTTAGTTGACCACCTTCATCGTATCCTACATAACCCGGAGGTGCACCTACCAGTCTGCTTACTGAATGTTTTTCCTGGTACTCACTCATATCAATACGAGTCATCATGCTATCATCATCAAAGAGGTACTCTGCAAGTGCCTTTGCCAGCTCAGTTTTTCCTACACCGGTAGTACCCAGGAAAATAAAAGAACCAATCGGTTTCTTTGGATCCTGCAAACCCGCCCTGCTTCTACGAATTGCATCGCTTACCGCTTCTATTGCTTCATCTTGCCCCACAACTCTTTTGTGCAGTTCCTCTTCGAGGTTCAGCAATTTTTCTTTTTCGCTTTGAAGCATTTTAGTTACAGGTATTCCGGTTGCCTTGGCTACACTTTCTGCAATATCTTCTGCATCAACTTCTTCTTTAAGCAGACGTTTTTCCGACTGAGCATTTAACTGTTCGGTTAAAACAGCAATTTGAGTTTCTTGTTCCTTAATTTTACCATACCTAATTTCTGCTACTTTACCATAGTCGCCATTGCGTTCGGCCTGCTCTGCTTCTAATTTAAATTGCTCTATGCTTGCTTTACCATTTTGAATTTTTTCAACCAACTCTTTCTCCTCTTTCCATTTGCTCATATAAGTATCCCTTTCTACCGAAAGGTTGGCAATATCAATAGATAATTGCTTTAATTTGGCTTCGTCATTTTCTCTTTTGATAGCTTCTTTTTCAATTTCCAACTGCCTAATTTGCCTTTCTAAAATATCCAATTCTTCGGGCATGCTATTCATTTCAAGCCGTAGCTTTGCGGCACTTTCGTCAATTAAATCAATGGCTTTATCGGGTAAAAACCGATCGCTGATATACCTGTGCGACAATTCAACCGCTGCAATAATGGCTTCATCTTTAATACGAACATGATGATAGGTTTCGTACCGGTCTTTTAAACCACGTAATATGGAAATGGCATCTTCCACAGATGGTTCATCAATTGTAACTTTTTGGAACCTTCTTTCCAGTGCTTTATCTTTTTCAAAATATTTTTGATATTCATTTAATGTAGTGGCACCTACCGCTCTTAACTCGCCTCTTGCCAATGCAGGTTTTAAAATATTTGCTGCGTCCATGGCACCATCACCACCTCCGGCACCAACAAGGGTATGTATTTCGTCAATAAATAAAATAATTTCACCATCGGCAGATGTAACTTCTTTTACCACCGACTTCAATCTTTCTTCAAACTCACCTTTATATTTAGCACCTGCAATAAGCTGCCCCATATCTAAAGCATAAATCACTTTTGATTTAAGATTTTCCGGCACATCACCATTTACAATTCGCATTGCCAAACCTTCGGCTATTGCAGTTTTACCTACACCAGGTTCCCCTACAAGCATTGGATTGTTTTTGGTACGGCGGCTAAGTATGTGTAAGGTGCGGCGAATTTCTTCGTCTCTGCCTATTACAGGATCCAATTTTCCTTGCCGAGCTGCTTCGTTTAAATTTTTTGCATATTTATTTAAAGTATTAAACTGCACTTCCTGTGTTTGGGAAGAAACCGTTTCGCCTTTACGTAAATCTTTAATGGCGGCTATCAGTCCTTTTTCGGTAAGCCCTGCATCTTTTAATAGTTTTCCAGGTGCATCGTTGCCTTGAACAATGGCCAATAAGATATGCTCCGGTGTAATAAATTCGTCGCCAAAAGTTTTTAAAGCCGATCCTGCTCTTAATAAAACAGTATTAGCATCTCTGCCCACCATTTGTGCTGGTTCGCCCGAGGTTACTGGCAATTTACTTACTAACTCCTGCAGCTTAGATTCAACAAGGTTAACGGTAACATTGTTTTTTTTCAATAGATATTCTACAGGCGAATCTTCCATAGACAATAATGATTGAAGGATATGCTCCGTTTCTATATTGGGGTTTTTGTGATTAAACGCCAACTGCTGTGCTTGCTGTATAGCTTCAGCGGCCTTGATAGTATAGTTGCTTAAATTCATATTTATAGAAAATTTTTGTTTTAAGAAAGGAATCAAATTTATTTCCAAGCATCTCAATTAAGAAAATATGTCATATCTAACAATACTAAACTGCCTGTATTTCCGATTTACAATTATACATCTGCTATTCTTTCAGCATAAGGGTTTAAAAAATATCGTTTCAAAAAACTTAGCAAAAAATCTGAAAATAAAAAGAATCTGCAATTGCATTTTTGATTTTTTTTATCCCAAATAAGCAATCTATAAATATGTATTTTTGAATTACAATATGTACGAAAACAAAAAGCAACAACTGGCCAGTATGCCGGTCTTTTATAAAAGATTAAGAAAGAATATTTCTTTTGCATGTTTTGTATTATTTGCAAGTCTTTCTATTGGTGTAGTGGGTTATAAAATAACTGTTCCACAATTTGACTGGTACGATAGTCTTTTAAATGCTTCCATGATATTGAGTGGAATGGGGCCGGTAATGGATATAAATATTCATTTAAGCAATAATGCAAAACTGTTTGCATCTGTTTATGCCTTATTTAGCGGTGTTACATTTTTATCTGTATTTAGTATTGCCATTGCACCCATTGTACATCGTTTTTTTCATAAACTTCATTTAGATCAATCGGAAAAGTGAGTGCAGAAACACATACCGCATTTGTAAAACAAACTGCTGCTCAACTTGGTTTTGAATATTGCGGTATAGCCCATGCTACCTATCTTGACGAAGATGCCAGGCGGCTGGAGCATTGGCTCAACAAGGGGTTACATGGAAACATGGGTTACATGCAAAATCATTTTGATCTTAGGGTTGATCCCAACAAATTGGTTCCTGGCGCAAAGTCGGTAATTACTCTTTTGAAGAATTATTTTCCTGAAAAACAAGCAAACAATAAAAAGGCAAAAATATCGAAGTACGCTTATGGCCATGATTACCATGATGTAATCAGAAGACAATTGAACGAATTTTTGCAAATTCTTAAAAAAGAAATGGGCGATTTTTTGGGTAGAGGTTTTGTAGATAGTGCACCCGTACTTGAAAGAGCCTGGGCACAAAAAAGCGGATTGGGCTGGATTGGAAAAAATGGCAATCTAATAAACAAACAAAGTGGGTCATTCTTTTTTATTGCTACATTAATTACCGACATTCAATTGTTGACCGATGATAGCCTAGTAAAAGATTTTTGTGGCACCTGCACTAAATGTATTGAAGCATGTCCTACCAATGCAATATTACCCAACAAAGTAATAGATGGAAGTAAATGTATTTCCTACTTCACAATTGAATTAAAAGATGCATTAATTCCAGATAAGATGAAGGGTCAATTTGATAACTGGTTGTTTGGCTGCGATACCTGCCAGGATGTGTGCCCCTGGAACCGATTTAGCAAACCAACTACTGAAAAAGGGTTTAACCCTATTCCAGAAATATTATCTTTCTCAGAAAAAGATTGGGAAGAATTAACCGAGGAGCAATTCAAAATTATTTTCAAAGAATCTCCCATAAAAAGAACGAAATTTAACGGCATTAAACGCAATCTGCAGTTTATTAAAAATTATGAATAGCCATATTGAACTATTACATTGTATAGCCCAAAAAAGCACCCGAATCATTTTAGGTTTAATGAGCGGCACTTCTCTCGATGGATTAGATATTGCCTTATGCAAAATTGAAGGCAATGGAGAAAACACCAAGCTTCAGCTACTTAATTTTAAAACAGTACCATACGATATAGATATCCAAAATTCTATTAGAACTGTATTTTCAAAACAGCAGGTTAACCTTGAGCAACTTACTTTATTAAATGAATGGATGGGAAAATTGCATGCATTACTCATAAACCAAACGCTCAAAGAATGGAATATTGCTAATTCAGAAGTAGATATCATTGCTAGCCATGGACAAACGGTATATCATGCTCCGGTTTCTTTGCATCAAAACAAAAAATTAGGCAATGGAACGCTACAAATTGGCGATGGCGATCATATAGCGGTGCTTACCGGAATAATAACTTTGAGCGATTTCAGACAAAAGCATATTGCAGCAGGAGGCGAAGGCGCTCCATTGGCTGCTTATGGCGATTATCTTTTGTTTAAAGAAAAAGAAAGAGATGTTATTTTACTCAATATTGGTGGCATATCCAATTTTACTTTTTTACCATCCAATGATGAGGGTATTTTTAGTTCGGATGTAGGCCCCGGCAATACATTGATGGATGCATGGATGCAAAAGAATTTTACTCATCTTCATTTTGACAAAGATGCCGCAGTTGCAAAAAAAGGAATGGTAAATGATGCATTATTAAACTCTTTATTTGAAAATGAATTTCTTCAAACTCCTGTACCCAAAACCACAGGACCCGAATTGTTTAATTTAAGTTTTGTAGAAGCTGCACTTCAAAAAATAGAAACCACAAGTATTAGTGTGGAAGATGTAATGGCTACGCTTAATTTTTTTACAGCCAAAACCATTGCCAATACGATTAATGAGGTTATACAAACCCGTACGATTATTTATGTGAGTGGAGGTGGGCTTCATAATCCTATGCTGATGGATCACCTAAAGCATTTAATTAATAATGCAGAAATATTATCAACCTTAGAAAAAGGAATTAACCCCGATGCTAAAGAGGCAATTCTTTTTGCTTTGCTTGCTAATGAAGCTGTGGCAGGAAATCCGGAAAAAACATTTCCCAAAGGCTTAAAAAATTTTCCGGCCGTTAGTATGGGTAAAATTAGTTTTACAAAATAAGCCACATGTTCAAAGCAACAACACTTAGTTACCCTGTTCAATATATTTTTGAAGTGCATCCAAAGCCTGTTGATAACCCGGCCCGGTCATTTCTGAAACAAAAATACCGGCAAACTTTTCCCATGGATACCATTTTAAATGTGTAATGGCTCGCCATTCTACCTGCAATGTACCCGGCTCCTGCATATACAAAATGGCCAAAGTAGTTTCTACAGGTTTTTCTTCAGAACTGTTAACATTAAACTGTACAAAGTTTTTTTCAACCTTTGAAAAAACAATGCTGTATAACTTATTGTTTAAACTCCAGGATGCTTTTGCATTTGTTCCTTCAGAGGGTGAAGAAATTTCAACTTTGCTTTGTAATTGCACAAAAATGGGATGCCAGTTTTTCCATTGCTGTAAATCATTTATTGCCGAAAATATCTTTTCTTCTGAAGCATGAATGGTAACAGCTTTAACCGTAATTACTTTTGAAGGAAATAAAAAAGAAATTAAAGTAACCAGTATAAAAAAACCTAACAATACAAAGAGAAACCCTTTTAATAAACGCATACTATTCCCATTTAAAAGATTTGGTAGCTACAAAATAAACCGCCACCGTCCATAATAATAAAATTCCTATTTCAATTTTTACATCCCAAAGATTTAACCCTTCAAATGCCACACTACGCATTGCATCATTTAGATGCGTGAGCGGCATTGCTTTTGCAATAGGTTGTAGCCATTTTGGAAAAACATCTATTGAGAAAAAAGTACCACCCAATAAAAATTGAGGTAATGTAATAATATTGGCAAGAGGTGGTATAGTACTATCGCTGGTGGCTATCCCACTAATAATAAAGCCAAATCCCATAAAAAGAATTAATCCTACAAAACTAAGAAACAGCATTTGAATAAAAGTTAACCAACCGTGTATAAGTGTAAAGCCAAAAAACAGGTAACCGGCGCCAATAATCACAATTGCAGTAATCATTTGAAAAATTACTCTGCTAAAACTTTCGCCTAAAATAATGTAGGGCCTCTTAACAGGTGTGGCAAAAAATCTTTTTAGAATCAACTGGCTTCGCAAATTAAAAAACATAAATGCTACACCAAATACACCTGCACTTAACAATGAAAAACCAAGTTGCCCTGGTAAAATAAAATCAATCGTTTTATAGGCTCTTACTTGTTTTATATCCCTCGATGCATCAAAATTAAATTTTGCAAATGCTTGCCTATTGGGATATACTTTGTTGCTTACTTCATTGATAGTATTATCTAACAACGCCTTTAGTTGTGGCCATTGATTTCCACTGGAGGTATAACCGGTTAAGCTTAAATCATAAGGAGCTAAACTATTTTCGGATGATTTTTTAATAAATAATTCACCCGCAATTTTACCCTTCTGCATTTCCAATTGTTTTTGAGCAGCCGATGTATAGCTCACAAAACGAATAGCGTTATTGTTTTTTAAGGAAGTAAATAAAGCATTGGCTGTATCTGATCCGGGCGTTAAAACAACCTTGTAAATGTTTCGACCACCTCCATTTCCAATAAAGCCAAATACCAAAATAAAAATAAAAGGAAATGCAAAACTAAAAACAACAGCAGAAGGACTACGTAAAATAGAGCGTAAACTGGCTTTTGTAATTGCCCACATAGCTCTTAACTGGCTGTAATGCATAAAGTTTTAAAATGAAATGCAAAAATATTGGAAAAAGGTTTAAAAAAAATTGAAAATATAAGACAAATGACGTAAGTTTGAGGACAAATGACGTAAAGATGAAAAAGATTGAAAAAAGAAAGAAAAATAAGTTAAATGAAGATACTTTCATTAATAAAGTTGAAGAACCTACAATACAATACCGTACTGTAAAGGCAATTCCCGCATTGAAAGATTTGACTTACAATGATTTTAAAAAAATTGCAGAAAAGGCACCATTTTCACTATCCGAATGGGCTAATATGTTACATCTCAGTGAACGTACTTTGCAACGATATGCAAAAAACGAATCGGCATTTGCTCCATTAAATGCAGAAAGAATAATCCAAATTGCCAAAGTACTGGAGCAAGGGAAAGCTACTTTTGGAAAAGTAGAAAATTTTTACACATGGCTTAAAGGAGAACCACGTATGTTGGAAGGCTCACTTTCTATTGAGTCTCTAAGCAGCTACGATGGTATTCAAAAAGTGCTTATTCAATTAGGAAGAATTCAACACGGCCTGTTTGCATGATAGTTTATCGCATTGCTCATTCGTTGTATAGTAAGGATATTTCAGGTGCCGGGGCCAAACTCTTTGGTGGCAGGTGGAACTCCGTAGGTATTCCCATGCTTTATGCATCACAACATATTTCACTGGCGGTTTTGGAACTAATGGTGCATAGCCGCCTGAGAGATTATTATGAAAATTTAGATTTAGTTGAAATAAACATCCCCGATAATATTGAACCTATAGAAATAACCTTGACTAAGTTGAAAAAAAACTGGGAGTT
Organism: Chitinophagaceae bacterium UBA2793; assembly: GCA_002352045.1. GTDB lineage: Bacteria > Bacteroidota > Bacteroidia > Chitinophagales > Chitinophagaceae > Ferruginibacter. The sequence continues at coordinate 42,523 of DEHT01000037.1, forward strand.
GGATGCAGGCTATACCAGGTTTATTGGAGATGAATTTATTCGTAATAATCAAAGTCTGATTTTAAAAGTACCCTCCGCTGTAATTCAGGAAGAACATAATTTTATTATTAATCCACTACACACCGATTTTAAAAAATTAAAAATTAACAACATCAGGGAGTTTGAAACTGATGAAAGGCTTTTTGTAATTAAATGAATACAATCTATTTTTTATTAGGTAGCAATATGGGTAATTCAAATGAACTGCTTTCCATTGCCATCAAAAATATCGAAAAAAAAATTGGTAAAGTTTACCGTAAAAGCAGCTTGTATCAAACTGCAGCCTGGGGCAATATCAACCAACCCGATTTCATTAACCAGGTAATTATTGTAAAGTCGAAACTGGATGCGGGCATTTGCATGGAGAGGGCACTTACCATAGAAAATGAGCTGGGCAGGGTTCGCACTCAAAAAAATGCACCCCGAATAATTGACATCGATATTTTATATTTCAATAAAGACATTATCAATCTTTCAAATTTAACCGTACCCCACCCTGCTATTCAATTGAGAAGATTTGCGTTAGTTCCACTAAACGAATTATCGCCCAATTTTGTGCACCCGGTATTAAAGAAAACCAACCATCAATTGCTTAAAAATTGCCCCGACCATCTGAATGTGAAAAAGATTTAATAACCCATAAGGTTAATCCATTTATTTTGCAGCCGGATGAAATACAATTTTGTAACTATTGAAGGTAATATAGGCGCAGGCAAAACCACCCTTTCCCATTTACTATCCGAGCATTATAATGCAAGGCTGATTTTAGAAGAATTTGCAGACAATCCTTTTCTACAAAAATTTTACGAAAACCCCAAACAATTTGCATTTCCTTTGGAGTTATTCTTTATGGCTGAGCGTTATAAGCAACTAAAAGAATTGCTTCAAACCAAAGACATGTTTCACCAGGTAACCATTTCCGATTATTTGTTTACCAAATGTCTTCTATTTGCAAAAGTAAATTTGCCCGATGAGGAATTTAGATTGTATCAGAAACTGTTTGACATTATAAATCCTCAAATAATACAACCCGATATTTTGATATACCTGCACTCACCTGTAAATAAGTTGCAGGAAAATATTAAGAAAAGAAATCGCCAGTACGAACAGGCAATACCAAACGATTACTTATTTAACTTGCAGGAAACATATACCCAATACATAAAACAACATAATATTAAAACCATTTTTGTTGATGCCAGCAATGTAGATTTTTTAGGCAACCCGGAGCATTTAAAAGTAATTACCGATGCGTTGGATAAAGAATATGAAGATGGCCAACACTATATAACATTACCATAAGCAGTGGCAGTAAAGTTTCCACAAAATAGTCCTTATGCCGTTTTAAACTTACCGGAGTTCAGGTACTTTATTTTAGGCAGATTCATTTTTATAATGGGATTAAGAATGACGGGAACCATCATAGGCTGGTGGATGTATCTTTTAACAGCCGATCCGCTTGCTTTGGGCCTGGTTGGTTTGTCTGAAGTAATTCCTGCACTAACACTTGCCCTGTATGCCGGGCATTATATTGACCAGCATGAAAAAAGAAGGTTGTTACTAAAGTGTATTTTATTTTATACAATTTGTATTGGTGCTTTAATTTTTCTTGCCTCTCCATTTGCAAATTCAACATTCAACAAATGGACAATTGCGGCACTCATTTGCTCCGTAATTGCAGTTACGGGAGCAATCAGAGCGTTTGCAGGCCCCACTTTTTCGGCAATGATTGCACAAATTGTTTCCAAAAATGTTTTGCCCAATGCAGCATCCATTAGCTCTGCCACATGGCTAATAGGCTCCATTAGCGGACATGCTTTAGGCGGTTTTACCATTGCTTATCTTGGAATATTTAAAAGCTTTTTTGTGGTAATTGCATTTGTAATTATTGGATTCCTTTTGCTAAGAAATATTGCAGTAAAACCCATTTTATATAAGGCAACCGGCAATACCATCAAGAGTATTATTGAAGGTGTTCAATATGTTTTTAAAACAAAAGAAATATTGGGTGCGATGACGCTTGACCTTTTTGCAGTATTGTTTGGAGGTGCCGTAGCATTGGTTCCGGTATTTGCAAAAGATATCTTACATGTAAGCCCTGTAGGTTTTGGATGGCTGAATGCCGCCATGGACATTGGCTCAATAATAATGGTTACCATACTTACCATTAAACCGCTTCAACGCAACCAGGGGCGAATTTTATTTTTTGCAGTGGGGGCATTTGGCATTTGTATTATTTGTTTTGCATTGTCAAAATTATTCTGGCTTTCGTTTTTTGCTTTAATGATTGCAGGCTGCATGGATGGCATTAGCGTAATAATTAGAAGCACCATATTACAATTAAAAACACCCGATGAATTGCGTGGCAGGGTAATGAGTGTAAACAGTATGTTCATCAATTCATCTAATGAACTTGGCCAGTTTGAAAGTGGTTTAGCTGCAAGGCTTTTAGGAACAGTTCGTTCGGTGGTTTTTGGAGGCTGTATGACACTGGGTGTTGCACTTTTTACCTGGTTCAAGGCACCCTCATTAAGAAAAATGGAATATTGATTTGTACCTTTATTCTTTAAAAATTAATCATGAACTCAAATTATCTTAATAGCGTAAAACAGCAAATGCTTTATTATAAATCATTGGGCGAAAAATCTATTGCCCAATTAGAACCTGCTTTATTATTTAAACAACCCAATGAAGATTGCAATAGTATTGCTATGATAATTCAACACATGCATGGAAATATGCTTAGCCGATGGACCGATTTTTTGAACAGCGATGGCGAAAAAGAATGGAGGCAAAGAGATGCTGAATTTGAAATAGTGTTATCAACAAAAGAAGAAGTAATGACTAAGTGGGAAGAAGGATGGAAATGCCTGATGGATGCATTGAACAGCTTGAACGATTCACTGCTATCCTATACAGTTTTAATAAGAAATGAACCTCACACGGCAACTGAAGCCATCAACAGGCAATTGGCACATTATCCCTATCATGTAGGGCAAATAGTGTTTTATACAAAAGCACTTATTGGAGCAGAATTTACAAGTCTGTCTATTGCAAAAAATCAATCGCAGCAGTTCAATAAAGAAAAGTTTGATAAAGGATAATTATTTGTTGGCAATCAATTTTTCCAGTACAAAATAAACAGCCGGGCAAAAGCTTGAGTTTTTTTGTGTGAGTGCCGGACGTTTGATCAATACATCTTCATCGGTATAAGGAAATCGTTCACAGTCGGAAGGACGGTCTTCATAAATGCTGCAAAAATTATCTTCTCCTAAAAACGGGCAGGGTTTTGATTTTACCACATAATCACCTTCTTCATCAAGGTTTAAATATGTTTCGATAAAAACACCTTCTTTTAAATTCAAACGTTTGGAGATTCTTTTAATATCGGGCACTTTAAATCGAGGCGAATAATTTTTACAACAGGCGGCACAATCCAGACAATCAATTTTACTGAAAGCTTCCTCATGCAGATCGGGCAATTGCTTCAGCACTTTATTCTTATCGGGACGAAGCAAAAACTGTTTGTAAATTTTCTGCCGCTCGCCCGATTTCTTCTGCCAGTTCTTTAATAAAGGATCATTCATAATGCAAAATTAATCTTCCCTAAGCACCTGCACGCATGCGTGTAAAAAAATCGAGGAAATGGCTGTTCTGGTAAATGTAGAATGCAACGGACATCACAGAAACAATTGCCCATAAGAATATGGTAAGAATTGCAACTGACATACTTTTAAAACGTTGCAGAAAAGTTTTGAGTTGCAAAAAGCCATTCAAAGCCCAGCCCAGGTAAATACCCTGTAATAACATTGCTATAAATGTTAATCCGAACCCGAGCCCCTTATTACCTATCCATCCAATCAGCGGAAATATAATCAATGTAAAAATCAGGTTGCTGAATGCCACAAACATCATATTGGCGGTAAGATGTTCGGCATAGTTAAAACGGCTTCTTCTGAAAAACAACCAGGTAAACAATGAGATAAAAGGCACTGCTATCATTGCAATAATATTCCCGTTTTTACGCATAAACACATTGGCTTTATTACCACGGTTAAGCGTTTGAACATAATTTTTCTTTCCTTCTTCGGTTGGTATCCGGTTCAATACTTCCTGGCTCACAGGCCTTACAGGAACAGGCTTTGCGAAAAAATTATTAGAGATCACGAAAATCGCCATCAATATTAAAAAGAATGTAAACGGGTTGAAATAACTTTTTCTTTTGCCTGTTATATATTCTCTTGCGGTAGTTCCCGGCCTTATCGCCAGGCATTTGAGCAAATGAAAAATGCCTTTATCGGTATGGGTAAAAGCATGAAAAAATTCGTGAAAAAAATGTTTGAGTGTAAAACGATGAATATGGGTATTCTGTCCGCATTGTGAACAGAATTTAGAAGATTCAATTATTTCTTTGTTGCAATTGAGGCAGTTTGTCGGGTTCATGTAATTGAAAATAACAAATTGTTTGAATATATGAAGTTATCATATCTATGATTCATCAATAATTCATTCAAAATCAATTATTATCCACAGGTATTGCACATCGCTAAACTTGCATGGAAATATAGTTGCCTTATCGTAAATTTGCGCCTAATTTTTAAGGTAGAAACGCCTTCACATTCAACCTCTCAATTTTATGACGCTTTTCGAACAACAACAAGCTGAATTTACCAACAGGCATATCGGATCATCTGAAGCAGAAACTGCTGCTATGTTGAAAACCATCGGAGTATCTTCTATCGATGAACTGATAGAAAAAACGGTACCGGCTGCAATCCGTTCAAAACAACCGTTGCAAACAGGCGGACCTGTAAGTGAATTTCAATACCTCACCGAATTGAAAAAAACCGCTTCCCTGAACAAGGTTTTTAAAAACTATATCGGCAAAGGTTATTATAACACCATTGTTCCCAGCGTTATTTTAAGAAATGTATTTGAAAACCCGGGATGGTATACCCAATACACTCCTTACCAGGCTGAAATTGCACAGGGCCGCTTGGAAAGCCTGTTGAATTTTCAAACGATGGTAAGTGATCTTACCGCATTACCTATTGCGAATGCAAGTCTGCTGGATGAAGGTACTGCAGCAGCTGAAGCGATGGCCATGTTGTTTAATCATAAAAACAAAGACACAGAACATATTGTAGCTCCTAAGTTTTTTGTGGATGAAAATATTTTCGACCAGACAAAAGACATTTTAATTACCAGGGCAAAACCTATCAATGTTGAATTGGTTTTTGGTGATTACAGATCGGTAGATTTAGACGAATTTTATTTTGGTGCTTTTGTTCAATATCCTAACAGCAATGGCTCTGTAGAAGATTATAAAAAATTCATTGATGCATCACATGCAGTAAATGCATTGGTTGTGATGGCTACAGATTTGTTAGCACTTACCTTATTAACTCCTCCGGGAGAACTGGGTGCAGACATTGCTATTGGCAACTCACAACGCCTGGGTGTGCCTTTAGGGTTTGGTGGTCCTCATGCAGCATTTTTTGCTACCAAAGATGAGTTTAAAAGAAATATTCCCGGACGTATCATTGGTGTAAGTCAGGATGCGCAGGGTAACCGTTGTTTGCGCATGGCATTGCAAACAAGAGAGCAACATATCCGCAGGGAGAAAGCAACCAGTAATATTTGTACTGCTCAGGCATTATTAGCGAATATGGCTGCGATGTATGCAGTATATCATGGTGCAGAAGGTTTAATTGCCATAGCAAAACGCATTAGTGTGCTGGCACAAACCTTAGATAATGAGCTGGAAGAACTGGGATATAAAAATGAGAATGCTTCTTACTTCGATACATTAAAAGTAAATGTTAGCAATATTGCTGCTTTGAAAAAAATTGCTGAGAAGAATAATATAAATTTTTATTATTACGAAAATGCAGTAGGTATTTCAATAGATGAAACTACATCTCAAAAAGATGTACTGGACATTCTGCATGTATTTGCCGAACTGAATGACACCAGTACTGCCGTGGCAGATTTTGATGCAGATAGTATTTTACATAATATTCCTTCTTGCTTAACACGTACTTCTGATTTTTTAACGCATCCTGTTTTCAATACGCACAGAAGCGAAACAGAAATGATGCGTTATATCAAAAGTTTGGAAAATAAAGATCTTAGTCTGAATACTTCCATGATCTCTCTGGGAAGTTGTACGATGAAACTGAATGCAGCCACTCAACTGATTCCTGTGAGCTGGCCTGAGTTCAACAATATCCATCCGTTTGCTCCTTCTGATCAATGGAAGGGTTATCGTCAGATCATTACAGAACTGGAAAACTGGCTGAGTAATATTACAGGATTTGCAGCTACTTCATTACAACCCAATAGCGGTGCTCAGGGTGAATATGCAGGTTTGTTAACTATTAAAGCATATCATGAAGACAAAAATGATCATCATCGCAATGTGATTTTGATCCCAATTTCTGCGCATGGAACCAACCCCGCTTCGGCAGTAATGGCAGGCTTTAAAGTGGTGGTTACAAAATGCGATGAAGCAGGTAATATTGATGTGGAAGATTTACGAGCCAATGCCGTAAAATATAAAGACCAACTTGCAGGGCTAATGATTACCTACCCAAGTACACATGGTGTGTTCGAAGAAAGCGTAATTGAAATTTGCAACATCATTCATCAAAATGGAGGTTTGGTTTATATGGATGGTGCTAATATGAATGCACAGGTTGGCTTAACCAGCCCCGGAAATATTGGCGCCGATGTTTGTCATTTAAACTTACATAAAACTTTTGCCATACCGCATGGCGGCGGAGGTCCGGGCATGGGCCCCATTTGTGTAAATGAAAAATTAGCTCCTTACTTACCGGGCCATCCTTCTTTGAAGAATTCCGATAAAGCTATTCATGCAATAAGTGCTGCACCATTTGGGAGTGCCAATATTTTATTGATAAGTTATGCATACATAAAAATGTTGGGAGCCGGAGGGTTGAAGAAAAGCACAGAATACGCCATTCTTAATGCCAACTACATGAAGGCACGTTTGAAAAATGATTTTAAAATTTTGTACACAGGAAAAAATGGAACCTGTGCACATGAGTTCATTGTAGATCTCCGCCCATTTAAACAATCTGCAGGAATTGAAGCAGAAGATGTGGCTAAGCGATTAATGGATTATAATTTTCATGCTCCTACATTAAGCTTCCCTGTACCGGGAACTATTATGATTGAGCCAACAGAAAGTGAGGACAAACATGAGTTGGATAGGTTTTGCGATGCCTTATTAAACATTCGTGCAGAAATAAAAGCCATAGAAGATGGCCAAGCCGATAAAACCAATAATGTTTTGAAAAATGCCCCTCATACACAATTGGTAGCTCTTGCCAATGAATGGACAAAACCTTACAGCCGGAAACAAGCTGTATTTCCATTGGAATACGTACAGCAAAACAAATTTTGGCCAAGCGTTAGCAGGGTTAATAACACTTTTGGCGACCGAAACTTAATTTGTACCTGCGAGCCGATAAGTAGCTATTTAGAAACAGAAGCGTAAAATTGGCTTGAAAGGCTTACATTTGCGTTTCAAATAATACAATTTTTTAAAATGGACACAAAAACTCAGGGAACCGTAAAGTTTTTCAATACCGAAAAAGGTTTTGGATTTATTAAACATTCGGATTCCGACAAAGAAACATTTGTACACGTAAGCGGCCTAAATGGTGGCGAAATTAAAGAAGGCGACAAAGTTGAATTTGATGTACAAATGGGAAAAAAAGGAATGAACGCTGTTAATGTAGCAGTTGTAGAATAATATTTTACCAAATTCCATAAAAAGCCGCTCTTTCTGAGCGGTTTTTTCATATAGGTATGTTAAGTATTTATACACTTCAATTGGTGTTTAAAACTTCTATATTTTTACTTTCATAAACAAAATAATAATGAAAAAAAATGTACTCTTTTTGGCAATATGTGCAGCCACTTTTAATTCAAATGCACAAACTGTTCAATTTAAAAAAGGTCAGTTAGTTACCATTTCAAATTCATCTACCCAGGAAATAGATATGGGTATGGCCGGTCAAATGAACAATAGTTCAAAATTAACCTCAATTTTAGAAATTAAAGAAGTGGTAAAGAATAGTTATAAGGCTATAGTGAAGGTTTCAAAATTGAGTATGTCATTTGATGCAATGGGCGAACAGCAAACATTTGATTCGGAAAAAGAAGCTGATATACAAAATGAAATTGGAAAATCATTGGGCACTAATATTGGCAAAGAATTTAAAATTGAAATTGATAATAACACCGGAAAAGTAACCACTGAAAAAAAAGCAGATACTACTTCTACAGCCAAAAATGATAACCCATTAGAAGGAATTATGAACATGACAGTAAGCAATGAGAATAATGGCGCATTGGCCGAATCTATCATTTTCGTTTTACCAACCTATAAAAAAGCAGGTGATAGCTGGCAAGATTCTTCTGAAGTAAAAAATGATGCAAGAATTTATAAAACCTATACCTTAAAATCGGTGCAGGATGGCATGGCTACACTTGGATTGATTAGTAAAAGCAATGGCAAAACCACAACTGAAGCGCAAGGAATGCAAATTGATTTGATGATGGATATTAAATCGGATGCCGAATTGTTAGTAGATACAAAAACTTCCATAATTAAAAAAATAACCCGAACCATAAACATTGATGGTAGCATGGAAGTAATGGGCCAATCATTACCCATTACAGCAAAAACCACCGAATTGGTTGAAGTAAATTAGACAAAATCAACATAGATATTAAGCCGAAACAGGCTTAATATCTATAAAATTTTTATCTTCTTTAAGAGTAAAAAATAAAATCCCCCAGCAGATAAAAGGCACAGCATAGTAACAATCCACCACAAATTTGAAAATCCAACTTTTTCTGCAGCTATTGCACCTAAACTGCTTCCAAATACCTGGGCCACACTCCAGGCCATAGTATATAATCCGGCATAATGCCCTCTTTTTAATTCACTGCTTTTGCTAATGTAGTAACTGTTCATAAAAGGCATGGCAGTCATTTCTGCAAAAGTTAATACCAGTATGGCAAACACGGCAACCGTAAAACCATTTGTAAATGGCAGGTTAAAAAAAGAAAAAGCTATACCCATCAATAATGTTCCAATGGTAATTAAAAACAAATAGGGCCTACGTCCTTCCAATTTATATACATACAGCATTTCAATTAAAGCAATAAGCACTCCATTGAATGCCATAATGGTTCCAATTTGAGCTTCTCCAAGACCCAGGTTTTCTTTCATGAAAATAGGTACGGTAGTAAACAATTGAAAAAAACATAAGGCAAACAACATCACAAAAAACAAGAATAGCAGGAACTCTTTATCTTTTAATGGCGACTGGTTATATTCTGCAGTTCTCCCCTGTATTGAAACATCTTCCTGAGGCTTTTTTTGTTGCTCAATGGAAACTTTAGGTAAAATAATAAGAAGCATTATGGCAGCCCCAATATTGGTAAATCCATCTACCCAAAAAAGTAAATGATAATCAATAGAAGCTAAAAAACCGCCAACAGCTATTCCTACACCCCATCCCATATTAATGGCTAATCGAACCAAGGAGAAAGATTGAGTTCGGTTTTTTTTATTGCTGTAATGTGCAATGGCTGTGGCATTAGCCGGTCTAAATGTTTCATTTACCATACTCAAAACAAATGTGCAGATGCAGATAGCTGTATAACTGTTCATTTGCCCTAAAAGGATAAACAATATTCCTCCAAAAAATAAAGCTCCAAATTGAACTTTATAAAACCCTAACTGATCGCTAAGCTTGCCGCCCAATAACGCACCAACCACAGAACCCAACCCATAAATAGCCACTACCCAACCGCCCTGCTCTGTGGAATAGCCAAGCTTTTTGCAGTAGAGCGTTAAAAATGCAAGCACCATAGTGCCGCTTCTATTTACAAGCATTACAATGCTCAGCAACCAAATATTTTTAGTAAGTCCACTGTATGCTTTTTTATATAGTTCGATGGTGCTATTGAACATATAATTTAACTAGTTTCGATTTTGCCCAAAATTAAAATAATAAAAAAAGCCACCCTTATGAGGCAGCTTATTTCAAAAATACCATACAAATTTATTTATACAAAATTTCATAATATTCTTTCGCCATACGGTTGCTATCAAATTGCCAACGTACATCTCTCATACCATTTTTTATGATTTGCCTCCATACCGAAGGGTTTTCGTAGTACATTGGTAAAATTTGATTTTCAAGAATGTCGAATAGTTTCATCATATCATATTCATCTTGTTCATGCTCTCCAATTGCAGCATAATCAATAGGTGGAACTACAAATCCGTTATTTCCATGATTGATGAATTCGCAAATCCAACCATCATGTGTACTAAAGTTAACTGAGCCATTCATGGCAGCCGTCATACCACTGGTACCGCTTGCTTCCCTGGGTACACGAGGATTGTTTAACCATACATCCGAAGCTTGCTTTAAGCGCTTACTTAAACTCAATTCGTACCCGGTGCATACTGCCACATTTTTAAATTCTTTGCTTAAGTTCACCAGCATATTAAAATCGCTGATTGCTGCATAGTCGGCCGGATAAGGCTTGCCCGCCCAAATAATTTGAACAGGATATTTTGTGTTGGTCATTAATTGTTTAAAGCGTTCTTCATCTCTAGTGATTAATTCTGCTCTCTTATAACCTGCAAACCTGCGTGCCCACACAATAGTAAATACATCAGGATTGAATAATTTACCTGTTTGATCGGCAACTAAATCAAATGCTCTTTTTTTAAGATAGCGTTTTCTATCAATGAAGCCATCTTCGTTGTGCTCATCCATAAACCTGTACAATTGCTTATCTGCCCAGTAATGCCAGTTTTGAGCATTGGTGATAGCTTTTATATCGCAGGTCTCAGGATACTTCTTCCACATTTGCCTACTCACTTCTCCATGCAATTGACTTACACCATTTGCCAATTTTGCAAAACGTAGTGCAGCCAGAGAATGATTAAAAAGATTGTCGGTAATACCGGTGAGCAACCTTACCAATTCTAACGGCATGCCACAGAAGTAACTCATTTTTTCGCATAAATGAATATCATGCTTTTCGTTGCCTGCCTCTTCGGGTGTGTGCGTTGTAAATACTAGCCTTTGTTTTACGGCTTCTTTGCTTCCAAATTTTTTGTACAGATAAAAAGCAGCACTTATACCATGTGCTTCATTTAAATGATACAAATCGGGATTGAAATTTAATTCATCCATCAACTTAGCACCACCCACACCCAGTAAAATAAACTGAGCCACCTTGGTTGCTATATTTGCATCGTACAGGCGATGCGAAATGGTTTGAGATACATAATCATTCTCCGGCAAATCGGTACTTAATAAAAACAAAGGAGCCGATTTAAAAGTTTCGGGGTTTAAATAAAACGCTTTTACCCAAACCGGATGATCATGAATTTCAATTTTAAATTTTATGCCGGTATCTTCTAAATAATTGTAAATTTTTTCGTTCCATTGAACCTGCAAAGTTTGATCCTGATTGCGAGACTGATCGTAATATCCATATTTCCAAAGAATACCAATTCCAACTAAATTTTGTCTCAGTTCATAAGCACTCCTTAAATGCGAACCACTCAAAAAACCCAATCCTCCACTATAAATTTTCAAGGGTTGATGCACTGCAAACTCCATTGAAAAGTATGCAATCTTTTTGCCGTAAACAGGATCCACATCATAAGGAACCTGAAACTGTTTAAAATCCATTTGTATTTTTTTTAGGGCTGCAATATAAGTAAATTGTATTTAGTGTATATGCTACACATTATTTTGGTCCAAATTATTCAAGTCCAATTTTGTCAACATTTTTTGTTAGCTTAGTCTAACTTTTTACTTAGCGTATATAGAATATTTTCAAAAAGAGTAAGAGACTAAAAAAATAAGAGTTTTCATGCGTTCTTCTCATCATCATAGCAATGCTTCACTTAGTGAAGTACATAATAGCGTACCAACTTCTGGCAAAGGAAATAAGTGGCGCAGGTTATTTTCATTTTTGGGTCCTGCCTATTTAGTAAGTGTGGGCTATATGGACCCGGGCAATTGGGCTACCGATCTTGCAGGTGGTAGTCAATTTGGTTACTCACTTATATGGGTTTTGCTAATGAGCAATATAATGGCTTTGTTGTTGCAAAGCCTTTCTTCAAGACTTGGTATTGTTCGTGGACTCGATTTGGCTCAAGCAAACCGTGCAACTTATTCGAAGCCCGTAAATTTTATTTTGTATTTATTAGCCGAAGTGGCTATAGCAGCTACCGACCTTGCAGAGGTATTGGGCATGGCAATCGGTATTCAGTTGCTTACCGGTATGCCACTCATTTGGGGAGTAAGCATTACAGTACTTGATACCTTTTTGCTTTTGTATTTACAAAAATTGGGTATGAGAAAAATGGAAGCTTTTATAATTACCCTGGTTGCTTTTATTGCTGTGTGTTTTTTAGTTCAAATAATAATGGCCAAGCCCGAAGCGGCGGAAATTGCCAAAGGGTTTGTACCCTCTTTGCCAAATGATGATGCATTGTACATTGCTATTGGCATTATTGGTGCAACTGTAATGCCGCATAACCTATACTTACACTCTGCATTGGTTCAAACAAGAAAAATTGAAAAATCTACTGCAAGTATTAAGCAGGCGCTTAAATATAATTTTGTTGATACAGCCGTGGCTTTGAATGTTGCGTTTTTAGTAAATGCTGCTATTTTAATTTTAGCGGCTTCCGTTTTTTTTAAGAGTGGCAATACCCATGTTGCCGAAATACAGGAAGCATATAAATTGCTTCCCGGTTTTTTGGGCGACACCGCTCCTATTCTATTTGCATTGGCCTTAATAGCAGCAGGACAAAGCAGTACTGTTACAGGTACGCTTGCCGGGCAAATAGTAATGGAAGGATATTTAAGTCTTCGATTGAATCCAATTTTAAGAAGATTGGTTACCAGGCTTATTGCCATTATCCCTGCAATTATAGTAATTCTAATTTATGGTGAACAAGAAGTAAATTCATTATTAGTAATGAGCCAGGTTGTATTGAGTTTACAATTGGGTTATGCCATTATTCCCTTAATTCATTTTGTAAGCGATAAAAAAACGATGGGTGAATTTGCCATAAAGCCTTTTGTGAGAATAGCCGCCTGGTTAATTGCGAGCATATTGGTATTTCTAAATTTAAAAATGTTGCTTAATGAAGTGATGCCAATTTTACAGGGCACCGATTTTTGGCCAAAGGCGTTGGTGATTGGTGCTGGTTTATTTTTTGGAGCTATTTTATTTTACATCATACTTCATCCATATATTGCCAAAATAAAGCAACAAAAAGATACTGATATTTCGATGCATAATGAGCCTGCAGCCCTGGTGTTGAAAAAAACTCCCGAAATTAAAAAGATTGCAGTAGCACTTGATTTTAGTAGTGATGACAGCAAACTTATTTCTTATGCAATAGCTCAGGGCAAAAACGATTGCAAGTTTTTGCTATTGCATATTGTGGAAAGTGCCGGTGCCGGACTTTTAGGAAAAGAAACCAGCGACTTTGAAGCAAGAAAAGATATTGCCCGCTTAGAAAATTATGTACAACAGTTAAAAGAAAAAGGCTATACTGCTTATGCAGAAATTGGATACAAAAGCAGGGTTAAAGAAATTGTACGAATTGTAAAAGATGGTAATGCAGATTTATTGGTGATTGGTGCACATGGCCACAAAGGATTAAAAGATTTTATTTATGGCGAAACGGTGAATGCAGTAAGACATGAGTTAAACATTCCCATACTGGTGGTTACTTTATAGCATTCAGCAACTGTTCAGAAATAATTCCATTCCACCTTTCCTGTTCATTTTTTAACTGACCATTTTTGGTTTGCCCATCGTATTCCTGCTGCATTTTGTTCATTAGGGCTACACACTCATTGTATAATTTTGGTAGAAATGCTTTGTAATTTTCTTTTGTGAGATTGGAGGTTTTTAGTCGCCGAAAAAAAATATCGGCTGCCAGATAACTTATATCGAAATGCTGTTGTTCATGATTCAAAATATAGGAAGTAGTTTTTCCGGTTTTTACCCATGATGCCGTTTTACTAAAGTAACAATAGACAGCAATATTCAATTGAGCTTTTGATCCATTGCTTTTAAAGTCGGCCTTATATCCAAATCCGGAAGCAGTGATGGCAGAGGCAGGTGATGACTGAATAGGAAGTCCATTGAAATCGCTCCATTTTAAAGGCCTGTTTGCAGAATAATAAATAGTTTCGGAAGCAGGCATTGAGGTTTGCTCAGTCCAATATACATTACTCACAAATTGAGCATTTGCTATAAATGACACTAAACACAAAAAGACTATAAAAAGATATTTTGAAAATGTTTTCATTCTAGTGCAAAAAAACAATTACTCCATTAAACCAACTATTAAAGGCGGGTGAATTAAAACTTAATTAACAGTATTACACAGCAAAGATTTTGCTTTATTGGCAATCATTTCGGCTGTTATTTGTTGCATACATCCTGCGGCCCCATGCACCGGGCATTCTTTGTTCCCAAAAACAGATGAAGGCCTGCAAGGCAAATCTGTTTGAATAGCATTATTCATATTTTGTCCCCAACCGTAAAACCCCAACCAGGGATGTGTGCCTCCCCAAACAGATACAACCGGCACCCCCAGCATTGAAGCCAAATGCATATTGGCCGAATCCATACTTATCATTATGGCCAACTGTGATATGAGGTTTAAATCTTCTGCAAGCTTTTGTTTTCCGGCCATTAGAAATACTCTGTCCAAATTTTTCCAATCCTCTAAAAGCAAAGCTTCTTCTGCAGAACCAAAAACAATTATGTGAACTTGAGGGTTTACTAAAAGTAAATCAACTACTGATTTCATTTTATGTAAAGGATACATTTTAGCTGTATGTTTTGCAAATGGAGCAATACCAATCCAAATAGCATTGGGTTGCTGAACCGGAAGCAAATTTGTATTTGCAATAAGTTTTACTTTGCCGTCCTCAACATTTAAAACAATGGGATAGCCCAATTTTTCGAAAACATCGGCATAGCGTTGAAAACCGGTTTTAAGTGGATGTAAATTTTTATGTACACTTCGGGTGAGTTCTTTTTTTTCGGCCCTACCCTTGTCAATTACA
>DEHT01000037.1:57801-70658 GCA_002352045.1 Chitinophagaceae bacterium UBA2793
TTGCGTACAACAGGAACCGCCATAGCAATATCGCCTAATGCAGAAAAACGGAAAACCAATAAGTGAACCGTTGATTCCATTTTATTTTTTTTGATACAGCACCGGGTTCAGCGATTCATCGTTGTACATCTTCATTTGCTTATACACTTTCATAAACTTTTTACCGGCTGCAATATCATCGAGCAATTGTTGGATGGCTGTTGATAAATCAACTCTTTGAGTAAGCAACACATTGAGTTTATCGGTACAATTTTTCCGGTGTTCATCCGACGCATCTTTGCGATCGGCCTCTATTTGCATGTGAAAAATTTTCAACTCCAAAATAGATAACCTGTCAATAGCCCATGCCGGGCTTTCGGTATTGTAAGTGGCTGTTGGTTCAAGCTTCACGGAATTGTATTGATTCAAAAACCAACTGTCAATAAATTCTACCAGGTCGGTTCTATGTTGATTGGAGCTATCAATGCGCCTTTTAATAGCCAATGCTTCTAACGGATCAATTTGTGGATTGCGAATAATATCTTCCAAATGCCATTGCACTGTATCAACCCAATTTTTTACATACATCAACTGCTCAAGGCTATCTTTTGGGTAAGGGTTTACAATTTCTGTATCTACATTATCCTTCACATGATAATCAGCAATGCTGCGCTGAAAAATAGTAATCCAGTTATTTACGTTTGCCATTGTTATTTTATTTCTCGATGTAATTTAAATCTTTTCCAAAAGTTTCTTCGGTTTTCCATGCAGCCAATAAAGTTATAATCATTATTATAATGCCGGTAAACAAGCCGGCGTTTACATAATTAGTATAATGCTGCAAACCGTTAAACAAAAGTAATATCAAATACAATGCACCCCTCACCATATTGGGAATGGTAGTAGCTGCCGTTGCTCTAAGATTGGTGCCAAACTGTTCGGCTGCCATGGTTACAAAAATGGCCCAAAAACCGGTACTAAAACCCAAAGCAGTGCAAATGGCAAACATTTTGGAAGCGTTACTATTGCCATCTTGTAAAAAGAACAGCGCAATGCTGAGCATCGTTAACGAATAAAAAATGTACAAGGCTTTTTTCCTGCTTCGCAACCAATAGCTCACAAACCCAATAACAATATCGCCCACTGCAATACCGGCATAAGCATACATTAATGCTTTGCCGGGATGCACCGTTTCTACAATTTCAAATTCTTTTGCAAACTCTTTTGAAAAAGTAACCAGCACACCAATTACGTACCAGGTGGGCAAACCAATTAGAATTGAAAGTGCATATTTTTTTAACCTGCTGCGGTTGGTAAAAAACATCAACAGGTTTCCTCTAACCACATTGTCCATTTTTTTCACCTGGTTAAAAATGCCACTCTCCATAACGGATACCCGAAGTATCAGTAAGCAAAAGCCCAATGCGCCACCAATAAAATAACAGGTGCGCCAGTGAAAATATTGAGAAACAAAATAGGCCACCACAGCACCCAACAAACCAATTCCGGCAACAAATGAAGTACTCAAACCACGTTTTTCTTTACTCATGGTTTCGCTTACTAATGTAATGCCTGCGCCTAATTCACCTGCTAACCCAATGCCGGCAATAAACCGAATTAATGCATATTGATTGGTTGTTTGTACAAAACCGTTTGCAATATTTGCAATGCTGTATAGAATTATTGAACCAAACAGTACACTCAGCCTTCCTTTTTTATCGCCCATTATGCCCCAAATAATTCCACCAACCATGAGGCCGAGCATTTGAATGCTGATGATAAATTCACCATCTTTTTTAATGAGCTCATCTGAAAGTCCCAAATCTCTCAGGCTCTGAATACGAACAATTCCAAATAACAGCAAATCGTAGATATCTACAAAATATCCCAATGCGGCTACCACTACTGCAACGCTAAAAACAGAATCTTTTTTACTAAGCATTTTTACAGTTTATGAAACAGGCTGCTGAGGTTTTTCTTTCTTTTTAGCAAAAAACAGTTTATAAATTACCGGTGCAGTGGTAACCACCACAATACCCAGTACAATTAGTTCGAGGTGTTCCTTTAAATCAAAATTTAATTTGTCGAGTAAAATTTTATAAAGGAAAAAGCCGGCCAAAATCATACTGGCTGACCAGGCAATAGAACCAATGATATTGTAAAAAGTAAATTTCTTTCTATCCATATTTACTATACCAGCAACAATAGGTGCAAAGGTGCGAATGATGGGCAAGAAACGAGCCATCACAATGGTACCGGCGCCATTCTCTTCATAAAAATCGTGGGCCTGAGTTAAATATTTCTTTTTGAATAACAGTTTGTCTTTCCAGGTAAACATAGTAGGACCTACTTTTCTACCGGTCCAATAGCCTACTGCGTTTCCTAAAATGGCGGCTACAGCTACCAATGAAACCAACACTAACAAATCGAGCCAATATGTATAAGCCAGGGGTTCAAAACCCAGGTGTTTTAAAAACTGGTATCCCAGACCGGGCTTTACATTACCATCGGGGTCTTTAATTTCATGTGCAAGAATACCCGCAACAAATAGCAGAGAATCGCCTGGAAGAAAAAAGCCCGCAAACAATCCGGTTTCTGCAAAAACAATAAAAAGTAATAACCATAAACCACCGTTTACTATATAAAACTCTGGGTTTAGTAAATCTCTAAAAGTAATTTCCAATAATTCCATGCTGCAAATAAACAATTAATCTTTCAATGAAAATCATAAGGTTGAAGCAAATTAAAAATGGCACGAGTGTTCCGAACATTATTCACATTTTACTACAGTTCCATTTTGAATGAAACACAAAAAAGGAAGGGTGGTTAATTTTTTATTAATTATTTGCTTACTTTTCCAAAATATTAATTTCAATTAACCAAAATCACTGTATGAGTTTATTTGCGAAAAAATCTCTATCGGCTATGCTGGCACAGGCCAACACCGGCGAATCGGGCTTAAAGCGAACCCTGGGAGCCGGCAACCTGGTAGCTCTTGGAATTGGAGCCATTATTGGCGCCGGTTTATTTGTAAGAACAGCCGCAGCAGCCGGACAGGCAGCAGGCCCCGCCGTTACCATATCATTTATAATTGCAGCCATTGGCTGTGCGTTTGCAGGTTTATGTTATGCAGAATTTGCTGCTATGATTCCAATTTCGGGTAGTGCTTATGCATATAGCTATGTAACAATGGGCGAAATAGTTGCCTGGATTATTGGTTGGGCTTTGGTAATGGAATATGCATTAGGTGCTGCTACGGTTTCTATTGCATGGAGCGAATATTTGAACAAGTTACTTGGGGGGGCCATCCCTTATGAATGGTGCCATTCGCCGTTTGAAAGTTTTACCGATAGTTCGGGAGTATTGCACCAAGGTATATTAAATGCACCTGCATTAATTGTACTTTTATTGGTTACATTGTTACTAATAAAAGGTACATCTGAAAGTGCCTTGGTAAATGCTATTATAGTATTTATAAAAGTTGCCATTGTATTAATGTTCATTTTTATAGGATGGCAATTCATTAATCCGGCAAACCATACACCTTATATGATTCCTGAAGGAACGCCCCCGGTTACCGATAGTGCCGGCAAAGTAATTGCCGATTATTCCGGTGTATTTAAACATGGCTGGGGTGGCGTATTGGGTGGCGCCGCTATTGTGTTTTTTGCATTTATAGGTTTTGATGCTGTAAGTACTGCTGCACAGGAAGCCAAAAACCCTAAAAGGGATATGCCTATTGGTATTCTTGGTTCATTGGTAGTATGTACCATTCTTTATATATTATTTGGTCATGTATTGACAGGCGTAGCCAACTGGAAAGAATTTGTTGATCCCGAAAAAGGTCGTGAAGCTTCTGTAGCTTATGCAATTTCAACTTATATGACCGGTTATGGTTGGCTGGCAACTGCAGTTACAGTAGCTATATTGGCAGGTTTCACTTCGGTAATTCTGGTAATGCTTATGGGGCAAAGCCGTATTTTTTATTCTATGAGTAACGATGGTTTAATACCAAAAGTATTTGGCGACCTGCATCCCAAATTTAAAACGCCTTACAAAGCCAACTGGATACTGTTTATTTTTGTGGGCTTGTTTGCTGCCTTTGTTCCAGGGCATGTAGCCGGCGATCTTACATCTTTTGGAACCCTGTTTGCTTTTGTGCTGGTGAGTATTGGTGTATGGGTACTAAGAGTAAAATCACCAGAAATTGAAAGGCCATTTAGAACACCGCTTGCACCTGTTGTTTCGGTATTAGGAGCTGTAATTTGCCTTGCAATGATTTTTGCATTAGACAAACAAACTTTAATAGTTGCATTTGGCTGGATGGCAATTGGTTTGGTTGTATATTTTGCTTACAGTAAAAACAAAAGTAAATTAAGACAACAATAGTAGTTTTATAATATTCAAATGAATGAATGAATGGGATTTCCAAAATTGGAAATCCCATTTTTATTTTCAATACATAAAATTGTAACCCCGTTTGATTAGCTGTGCTTTTGTTTACAACCACGCAAGCATTATTTTGGCAAACTGTTTTTTGCCGTCGCTATGTTTTCAACCAACAACTTAGAAAGGCTTCAAATGAATAAACAGTTAAGCAGAATTTGTTAATTGCTTTAATCAAAAGCAAGCTTGTTTATTTTGTTGATAAATTGATTGTGGTGTGACCATCTGTATCGACAAGAAGAATATTGTTTTTATTTCAAAAAACTGTTCAGGTAATATTTTTAATGTCTTCATTGGAGTTTTTTAATCGCTTAAAGCGATAAGATATTATTTCGAAACTAGAAGTATCGAAGAGCGAAGTGGTTGAGAATCGATGCTTTTGAATGGCTATGCACTTAAGTTTATTTTACTCATATCATCTGAAAACTTTATTACACAGGAATGCCTTGCTCATTACGCAACACTTCATTTCTGCAACAGAAGCATACAATATCTATGGATTAGCTTGTAAGTAAAATAAAAAGCTTCCCGAAGGAAGCTAAAAGTTTAATTAAATATTTGAACTAAAAAGGTAAATCATCAGCAGGTGCCGAAACCGGTGATGCTACCTGTGCCGATGGCTCCTGGTTTTTAACAGTAGGGTTATTGCTGTTTCCGTAATTGGTTACATTGCCCTGATTTGAACCGGATTCATTGGACCCACCCAATAGTTGAACGGTTTGAACCCTCATTCTTAAAGTTGCTGCCGGCTGCCCTTCCTTGTTTTGATAAGGGTCTGCCGAAGGTGCTCCTTCTGCATATACCATTTTGCCTTTCTTTAAATAATCGGCAACGGCAGTTCTATCTGTCCAATAAGCACATTCCACCCAGGTGGTGCGCTCCTGTTGATTTCCCTGTGCGTCTTTAAACTTTTCGGTGTGAGCAACGCTAAAGTTGATTACTTTTTTTCCGTTCACATCATTAACGATGCAATCTTTACCAAGGTTTCCTACAATTTGTAATTTAATCATAACTGTAATTTTTAAATATGAATCGATGTATCTGTTTGAATGCTAAGTTATGTTGATTTTTGACAAAATAATAATGGACCAATGAGATAATTAATCAATTCGATAATATGCCAATAAATCTACAGGCATACTATGGTAAGTTATGTTTTTTTGGGGAAGCGCTGATAGTAATGTTTGAATTGACTTTTTTGACTTTTTACTTTTGACTTTTTACTTTTTGCTCCTTTTCTTCTCCTAAGGTTTCTAATTCATTTTCTTTTTCAAAGTACTCACCTGGTCTTGTAGGTTGCTCACCAAATTGGCAAGGCTGTTTACATCCCATCGTTGCTGCTGTGCCACTTTTCCTATAATTACCTGTGCTACCCATAGTTCCAAAATATCTTCGGTATTTACCTGGTAAGGTTGAAAACTTGGGTTATCGCTCACAAGGCTTATTTTATTTTTTACTTTATTGTTTTTTACAATCCGCTTATATACTATGCCTTCGTTTCGGCTTATAACAATATAGGCTGCATTGCTTTTTACATCTTCCATGGAACCTACTTTTTCGCCTACAATAATACTGCCGCTTGGCGTGGGTAACATACTATCGCCTATAATTTCAAATGCACGGTAATTGCCCCCGCTCAACATGGGAAGGGTGAATGTATTGAGCTCATCAATAAACTCACTATCGGCATAGCCTGCCAGGTAGCCTGCGGCTGCTTTTACCGGAACAAAATGAATTACATTCCTATCGGCGCTTGCCATTTTTTGCTGCCTGCGTTTCATTAAGTAGCTGCCACTTTGATTGCTTAAATCTTTTAAGAACAATTCATCGAGACTTACTTTAAAAATTTCTGAAACTATTTCCAATACTTCCAATCTTGGATCGGCACGCTCTTCTTCATAAGCGCCAATTAAAGATCTTTTGATACCGAGTTTACCGGCAAACTCTTCCTGTGTCCAACCACGTAGTTTGCGGAGGTATTTCAAATTTAAACCTGCTCTTGACATGATTAACTAATTTGATTAGCACAAACATACTAATATTTTTAGTTTATAAAAATTTTTTTTATATTTTTTTTATTTCGATTAGTTTAACAACTCTTTGGAGGCTACATAATGAGCTGCGAGTTTTGGGCTTTGAGCTACAAGCTGTGAGATGCGGGTTTTCAAATATTTTCGTCCACCAATCGTTTTAATGCTCACAGATTGAAGCTCGTTGCTCGTAGCTTTTTAAACGACCTTTAATAATATCCTGACATAAATATTCAATTCGTTAAGATTTAAATTATCAATAAGCAAACATACATTCCTCCTATCTTTGAAATAATCAAACTCAATATTTTCTATATGCCCCAGCTAAAAGATTTAAAAAAAATTAAGAAAGAAGAAAAGCCCATTATTTTAATAACCAATGATGACGACATTACATCCAAAGGAATACGTAGCCTTATTGAAGCCGTACAAGATATTGGCCATGTAGTAGTAGTTGCTCCCGATAATCCACAAAGTGGAATGGGCCATGCTATTACAATTGGTGAGCCATTGCGGATGGAAAGGGTACATTTATTTGGTGAAATAGAAGCATGGCAAACCAGCGGCACTCCGGTTGATTGTGTGAAACTGGCAGTTGATAAAATTCTACACCGTAAGCCGGATATTTGCCTCAGCGGTATTAATCATGGAGCCAATCATTCTATCAATGTAATTTATAGTGGTACTATGTCGGCCGCTATGGAAGCGGCTATTGAAGGAATTCCCAGCATTGGCTTTTCATTATTGGATTATTCTTACGATGCCGATTTTACTACATCCAAACAGGTGGTACATAAGATAGTAACGGAAGTATTGCAAATGAAAAAAAAGGACAAACACCTTTTACTGAATGTAAACATACCGGCAGTATCGCCCAATAAACTAAAAGGAATAAAAATTTGTAAACAAGCTTATGCTAAATACGAAGAAGACTTTGTTGAGCGTTTAGACCCTCATGGTAAAAAGTATTATTGGCTCACCGGAGCATTTAAAAATTTCGACAAAGCTAAAGATACCGATGTGTGGGCGCTTAAAAACAATTATGTGAGTGTGGTTCCGGTTCAATTTGACCTTACTAATTATTCCCTTAAATCACAATTAGAACAAAACAATTTATTCAAATGATATTTAGAAAAGACAATTACGCATTGGGTGCAGTACTGGGTTTTATTGGCCCAATAGTAGGCTTGCTCATTTTTAAAATGACAAAGTTTGCGGAAATTTCTTTTGCAGATACTTTACGCTATATGTATATGGAAATAGGGCATCGCACTTTAACAGTGGGGCTTAGTCTTGCTTTATTGGTGAATGCATTGCTTTTTACTATTTATGTAAATGGCCGTAGAGATAAAACTGCAAAGGGCATTTTTATACTTACCTGTATTTATGGCATTGCCATTTTACTACTAAAAACCCTAAGCTGACATTCAATTGACAATTCAACTATCCTTTAACTGGTTCTTATAATATTATTAGCGGTATGTTAACAGTAGATCAAAGAAAAATGGTAGAGATTTGTGGTATCAAATAAGAAATTAAGATTTTCTCATAAGCAGTTAGTTTTGGTAAACGGGGCACTCATTCTTGGGAAGCCCCTTTCTTTTTTTTACTCGTTTTTCCGATTACCGTTTCTGGTTTCTCGTTTACCGTTTGGCGTTCCTCGTTTAGAGTCTGTATTTTTATTATTACCTTAAATTATTTCAACTTTCAACTTTTCAACTTTCACCTTTTCAACTTCTCAAATCTCAACTTTAAACACCCGGAAACAATCCTTCTACAAACTGCTGTTTATCGAACACTAATAAATCGGTTGCCTTCTCTCCTACACCAATAAACTTTACAGGAATTTTAAATTGATTGGCGATAGCCAACACTACTCCACCTTTTGCAGTTCCGTCCAATTTTGTAATGGCAAGGGCCGATACATCTGTAGCAGCAGTAAAATGCCTGGCTTGCTCCAATGCATTTTGGCCGGTGCTTCCATCCAAAACAAGTAATACTTCATGCGGTGCATCGGGAATTACTTTTTGTATAACCCTTTTAATTTTAGTGAGCTCATCCATTAAGTGGATTTTATTGTGCAACCTGCCGGCTGTATCTATTAAAATCACATCGCTATTGCGAGAAACGCCGCTTAATACCGTATCGTAAGCCACTGAAGCTGGGTCGCTGCCCATTTCTTTTTTTACGATGGGCACATTGGTTCTTTCGCTCCAAATGGTTAGCTGGTCAACTGCTGCGGCTCTAAAGGTATCTGCTGCACCCAATAAAACCGATTTTCCGGCCAGGCTGAAATTATGGGCCAGTTTGCCAATGGTAGTGGTTTTTCCTACGCCATTTACCCCCACTACTAAAATAATATGCGGCTTATGCCCGGCGGGTAATTCATAATTATTATAACTGCTGTCTTGTGGTGCAGATACCAGTAAATTTTTTATTTCATCTTTTAGGATGGTATTCAGTTCGGCCGTATTGAGGTATTTATCTTTGGCCACCCGGGCTTCCAGGGCATCAATTATTTTTACGGTGGTTTCCACTCCAATATCGGCGGTTACCAGGGCATCTTCTACCTGGTCCAGCACTTCTTCATCTACGGTGCTTTTTCCGGCAATGGCCCTGGAAATTTTACCTAAAAAACCTTCCCGGGTTTTTTGCAGCCCCTGGTCAATAGATTCCTGCTGCTGCTTTTTTCCAAATATTTTATCAAAAAATCCCATACGAGTTGCAATTTTATGGTGAGGGGAAGCCTAAAAATAAAGAAAGCCTCCGGAAATCAATCAGGAAGCTTTTAATGGAAACAGGTAGGGCTAATTATTTAGCCAAAAATTCTTTGATTTTGTCTTTATGCACAATGGCTTCTTTAAACGTGTAAGCGCCTGTTTTTGGGCTGCGAACCGTTTTAATCACTTTGCTCCAGTTTTTTGCTTCTGCTGCGGCTTTCTGGTCTTTGGTTTTTATCGCCGTTTTTGCTGCTTTTGCCATAACAATTTATTTTAACCGAATCAATCGGGGAGTGAATTATTTAATTTCTTTATGAACCGTTACTTTTTTTAAAATAGGGTTGAACTTTTTCAACTCCAAACGATCCGGGGTGTTCTTTTTATTTTTTGTGGTAATATAGCGGCTTGTTCCGGGCTTACCGCTTGTTTTATGCTCGGTGCACTCTAATATTACCTGAACCCTGTTACCTTTCTTTGCCATTGCAGTATATTATAAAATGTAAAAAATTAAATTTTTTCTCCGGCGGCACGCAAATTTTTAACTACGGAGTACAAGCCGTTTTTATTAATGGTTCGTATGGCTTCTGCCGATACTTTTAGGGTTACCCATTTGTCTTCTTCTGCAAGAAAATATCGTTTGGTTTGTAAGTTGGGTAAAAACCTGCGTTTTGTTTTAATATTTGAATGAGAAACTTTGTTTCCCGTAACCGGCTTTTTCCCGGTTACCTGACATACTCTAGCCATTTCCTAAAATTTTGGACGGCAAAGGTAGGTATTTATTCTATAAATTGTGGAACTAATTGAAATTATTTTACAAAAAAAGCAAAAAAAGGCTTATTAACTGTATTATCCGAACTTTAGCCACAAATTTACAATATGGAAAAGCATTTAGTAAGCACAAATTTTGAAAACGGAATGGCATCGGTAGCCCATATTAACCAACATTCAGTAACCATGGATACTACGGCCGATAATGGCGGTACCGATAGTGGCCCCGGCCCTAAGCGCCTGATGCTGGCTTCACTGGCTGGATGCACCGGTATTGATATTGTTTCTATTCTTACAAAAATGAAAGTAAACTACAGCGATTTAAAAATAGACACTGAAGCTACGTTAACTGCTGAACACCCCAAAATATACGACCATGTAAAAATCACCTATACCATCCGCATAGATAAAGAAGATGACAAACCCAAAATGGAAAAGGCAGTTGCTTTATCTGAAGATAAATATTGCGGCGTAATGGCAATGTTCAGAACCTTTGCTAAACTTGAAAGAAAAATTGTGTTTTTGTAGATGTAGTTCCTATTAATAACTCATGTATTTTCCAAAAGCTTTTTCTATTTCACGGATGGCTTTTGAGCAAAAGTTATTTGTAACAAATAAGCTATTGCCACTACCAACACTGCTCCAATTACATTCAGCCATAAAAAAGAAATAATATCGGCATAATAAATACCAATCACCATTATCTCCGAAATAATGGCTGAATAAAACACAGCTTTAGCCCCAATGCTTTTAATGCCAAATGCAACAATAAATATTCCTAGAATTACTCCATAGAATAGCGAACCAAGAATATTTACGGCTTCTATCAAACTGTTTCCAATATTATGTGCAAACATGGCAATGATAATACAAAAAACACCCCAGGCGAATGTGTACCATTGCGAAACTTTATAATCTTCAAAAGAAGTTTCATCTTTTACCAAAAATCGTTTGTGAAAATCCACAACCGTACAAGCTGCCAGAGAATTCAAAGCTGCTGCTATGCTTCCCCATGCAGATAAAAAGATTACAGCAAACAACAACCCTATCAATCCAACAGGCAGGTTGTCTTTTACAAATCGAAGAAAAATAAAATTGGTATCGTTGGCTTCATCGCCGGGCAAGGCTTTTTTTATGGTTTCCTTATAAGCAGCTCTTTGCACATTGGCAAGCTGTAAGTTTCCCTTGGCAGATGCTTCATTGTATTTTGCTTCTATTGACTGGAGGCTATCCTTCATTACGGTTTGCTCTGCTATTTCTTTTTTTGCATTATCAAAAAATACAGGTGCCCTGTGATGCAGGTAAAAGCTAAAAATTAATACACCAATCA
This sequence comes from Chitinophagaceae bacterium UBA2793, assembly GCA_002352045.1. Classification (GTDB taxonomy): domain Bacteria; phylum Bacteroidota; class Bacteroidia; order Chitinophagales; family Chitinophagaceae; genus Ferruginibacter. Next base: position 69,075 of record DEHT01000037.1, read on the forward strand.
ATAATATACCAAACTGCATGGGAACCTTCACCAATCCATTCATTAATAAACCACGCTGACTTTCCTTAATATTTTTTGCTGTAAGGTAGCGGCCCACCTGGCTATGATCGGTTCCAAAATAACTGAGTGCAAGAAAGAAACCTCCAATCAGGCCACTCCATATATTGTATTTATCCTTCCAGTCGAACCCGCTTTCTTTAAACCCTGTTGTAATCACATTCATTTTGCCATTGTTTGCGGCTTCTTTAACTGCGGCGGAAAATCCCATGCCCTCGGGCAACATATTAACTGCTATGTACGCAATTATAAAAAGCGAAACAAACACAATAATCATTTGCAAAGTTTGTGTGTAAGCCACGGCCCTTGCACCCCCTGCCATTGTATAAATGATAAGCACACCACCCATTACCACATTAGTGAGATAAATATTCCAGCCCATTAAAGAACTTAAAATAAGCGAGGGGGCATAAATACTAACCCCGGTACTCAACCCCCGAGAAATTAAAAACAAAAAAGATGTAAGGCTCCGGGTTTTTACATCGAACCTGTTCTCTAAAAATTCGTAAGCGGTATAAACCTTTAATTTGTTGTAAACCGGAACAAAAACATAAGCAATCACAATCATTGCAATGGGTAGGCCAAAATAGTATTGCACAAAACGCATACCATCGGTATAAGCCTGGCCGGGGCCGGTAAGGTAAGTAATGGCACTTGCTTGTGTACCCATAATACTTAGCAATACTAAATACCAGGGCATACTTCTATTACTCAAAAAATATCCATCAAGATTTTTTGTGGTGCGGCTTTTATAAATACCATAAATTATAATGGCAAGCAACACAGAGATTAATATAAACCAATCTATATAACTCAAAACTATTTAGAACCTTTAATTGGTTTTGCTAAAAAATTCGCCAATAGCCTGTAAGCTCCCGGAACACCGGCAGGCAATTCTCTAAAAAATACCAGTCCGGTATAAATAAATCTTCCCTTGCCATAATCGGCTACAATGGTGCTTCCACTATGTTCTGCTTCACCCGGGTCTTTCATGCTAAAAAGGCTACGATAATTTTTATCAATATTTTCTGCATGATAAACACTTCGCTCCTGTATCCAGCCTTCAAAATCTTTTTGAGTTATTTTATTGGGATAATTTAATAATGGGTGGTTGGGTAATAAAAAATTTACGGTAGCCGTTTCATCGGTAACCCTGCTTCTACTTAATGTAAATGGATAAGGCCCTATTTTTTGACGAAGCGGCCCGGCTCCATTATTGGTATTGTATTGCACCAATAAAACACCCCCATCTTTTACATAATTATTTAAAATGCCACTTACATTGGCTAACCACAAATTGGTATTGTAAGCTCTTATGCCGGTTACAATGGCATCAAACTTTTTTAAGTTGGCAGCCGTAATATCCTGTTCCGAAAGCAGGGTAACAGTATAGCCCATTTGCTGCAATGCCTGCGGCACTTTATCGCCGGCACCATTAATGTAACCAATATGTGTACCCGAAATTTCCAAATCCATTTTTATTACTTTAGCCCTTTGCAGGTAACTGTAATAAATGTCGGGAATATG
>DEHT01000034.1:0-6993 GCA_002352045.1 Chitinophagaceae bacterium UBA2793
TGTTTTAAATTTTGTCGCCATGGCCTGGTTTCCCAACCAGCCACGAAAATGAATCTAAAAAAGTAATAAGTTCCGGCACTTGAGCCAAGAACCGATGCAATAGGAGACAAACATGTTAGAGAATATTATAAATAAAAGTTACCGCAACACGGGAAATGATGATGTTTTAAATTTTGTAAAAGAGAAAGGAATAGTGCTGGACATTGGTTGCGGCGGAGGCGATAATGCAAAACTTTTAAAGGAACGGGGTTTTGAGGTTGATGGAATTACCATTTCGGATAGTGAACTAAAATCAGCATTTCCATATTTAAGAAAGGGATACTTATATAACTTAGAGAATGGCTTACCGGAGGAAGCAAAAGGAAATAAGTATGATTATATTATTTGTTCGCATGTGTTGGAGCATATTTGTTATCCAGAAAAGCTACTTAATGATATAAGGGCATGTATGAACCCGGGAGCTATATTAATTGTGGCTTTACCCAATCTATTTCATTTCAAAAGCAGGTGGGAACTTTTGAAAGGTAATTTTAATTATAATACAAGTGGAATTTGGGATAATACCCATTTTAAATGGTATTCTTATAAAACAGGAGTACAATTATTAGAACAGCATGGTTTTAAAGTAGAGTATAAAACTGTAACCGGGATGTTGCCAGGAGCTTCTTTTTTTTCTAAAATATTTTCAAGTAAAACTTCTCTGTTGTGTTATAACATGCTTAAAAAAATTTCACCGGGCTTTTTTGGATACCAGTTGTTGTACGTAGCCGTTTCTAAATGAGTTTACTTCGCCGTGTGGGCCGTGGCCTGGTCTCCTGACCAGCCACGAAAGTAGATAAAACCAGTATGTCTTCGCCGTGGCCTGGTTTCCCAACCAGCCACGAAAGTGAGTGAGATTGTCACGTTCGCCATGGCCTGGTCTCCTGACCAGCCATGAAAGTGAGGTATCGGAAAAAATAATATCGGCAGGTCGGAGACCACGCCGAGGGTAAAAAATAAAAAAATGAAACAATTCTACACTGAAAGCTGGCCACAATTTTATACTGCTACAATTTATGAATGGAAACATCTGCTTGCCGATGACTGCAACAAAGAAATTATTATTGACAGTTTAAGATACTTAGTTACAAATAAAAAAATTGTACTAAATGCGTTTGTAATAATGTCAAATCATTTTCATTGTATTTGGCAACCATTATATGGTTTTACCCCATCAGACATCCAAAACTCTTTTTTAAAATTTACCGCACAACAGTTGAAGAAATCATTAGAGAAGAAAAACCAGGAGCTTCTTACCCCTTTTCTTGTGAATAAAGCAGATCGTAAATATCAAATATGGAAGCGCAGATCACTAAGTATTGAACTAAGTTCGGATGCTGTATTTGAACAAAAACTAAACTATATACATTACAATCCTGTTAAAGCAGGCTTATGTGTTTACCCCGAAGACTACTATTATTCTTCGGCAAAATTTTATAATGGGGGGAAAGATGATTTTGGGATTTTGACACACTATTCGGGAAATTAAATGTAATGCCGTTGCGAAATTGAGCCGCAGCCTAGTCTCCTTCGCCGTGGCCTGGTCTCCTGACCAGCCACGAAAGGGTTGCCACGAAAAGAGTTTCGCTGTGGCCTGGTCTCCAGACCAGCCACGAAAGTAAGGGAGGTTTCGCCGTGGCCTGTTTTCCACTGTCTACGGCCACGAAATGAATCGGATAAAAATAAATAAGAATAGAATAAAACCGGCAGGTCGGAGACCACGCCGAGGGAAAGAACCCGGCAGGTCAGAGACCACGCCGGGGAGATCGGAATGAAAGCGAAACTATCATCTAATTGAAAAAAATCCTCATCCTATACCCTCATTTTCCACCCAGTAATTTAGCAGGCGTACACAGGCCAAGGCTCTTTGCTCAACACTTGCCTGCTTTTAATTGGGAGCCAACCATATTAACCGTACATGAAAAATATTATGAAGAAGCCCCCGATTGGAATTTGGTAAAACTGCTACCGCAAAATTTAAGAATAGAAAAAGTAAAGGCTTTTAAAACTACAAAACCACGGCTCATTGGCGATATTGGCCTGCGGGCATTTTTTCAATTGTATAAAAAAGCAAAGCAGTTAATTAAACAAGAAGGTTTTGATTTTTTATACATTCCCATTCCCAGTTTTTATTGTGCTTTACTGGGGCGTTGGTTGCACAGCAGCACCGGAATAAAATACGGTATAGATTATATTGACCCCTGGGTTCATCAATTCCCCGGCAGTAACAAAGTNNTCTTTAATCACCGGTGTGGCGCCGGGATATTTTGATGCAGTGCTGGAACGAAATCCACATTTGAAACAGCAGGCTTTAACGGGTGCTATGCCTTATGGTGCAGAAGCAAACGACCATTCGATTGTATCGCAACTGCAAAACATCCATTATCTTTTTACAAAAAATAACAAAATACAATTGGTATATGCCGGGGCAATGTTGCCAAAAGCTTATGCAGCTTTAAGGGCAATATTTGCTGCCATCCGGCAGCAACTCTCTTTGTTTCAAAACATCGAATTTCATTTTATAGGAACCGGTAGCAGGGTAGATGACGATAAAAGTTTCAACATAAAACCACATGCCGAAGAATTTGGTTTATGGCAGCAGGTGGTTTTTGAATATCCCAAAAGAATACCTTATTTAGAAGTACTGGCACATTTAAATATTGCCGACGGCATTTTTATTTTGGGCAGCACCGAGCCGCATTATACGCCCAGTAAAACCTACCAGGGGGTGTTGAGTAAAAAACCGCTATTGGCTGTTTTGCACGCAAAAAGCACTGCTGTGGAAGTAATACAAAAATCCGGCGCAGGAATACTGCTATCCTTTGATGGCGAAAATGAAATAACTAAAATTGAAAATGAGTTTGCAAACTGTTTTAATAAATGGTTGGGCTTTAAAAACAGTTTTAATGTTAATAATGTACATACGGATGTATTTGAAAATTACTCGGCTAAAAATGTTACGGCAACATTGGCACATTTATTAAACAAAGCAATGGAGCATGACCAATAATAGCATTGCCATTTTATTGCCTGTTTATAATGGAGGCAATTATTTAAAGGAATCGGTGCAAAGTGTATTAGCGCAGGCCTACACCCAATTTGAATTAATAATTGTAGATGACTGCTCTTCCGATGGTAGCCGTGAATGGTTGCGTACCTTAAAAGATGAGAGAATTAAATATTTTGAAAACCCGGTTAACCAGGGGCTTTTCAAAAACCTCAACCAAATGGTTTCAAAAACCAATGCAACGCTTATTAAACTTTGGGCGCAGGACGATATTATGTACCCAAATTGTATTGCGGAAACAGTGGCTTTTCACAACCGCAACCCCTCCATTGGTTTTAGTTATACCGGCAGGGATATTATTGATGAAAATGGAACAATAAAACCCAATGATAAAATTGACAGCACACCCGAAATTATTTCTACCGAATTACATGCACGCATTGCCTATTATACCGGATCAATCGCCGGCAATATTGCCAATACCTGTATTAGCAAAGCTGCACTGGATAAAGTGGGGCCATTTAATGAATCAATGAAAATTTCTGCCGACTTTGATATGTGGGTAAGGTTGGCAGAGTTTTTTGATACCGGCTTTATTAGTAAAAAATTAATTCAATTAAGAGACCACAGTGGGCAACTAAGCCGCAATGAAAAATATTATATCAACCATGTAAGAGAAGATTTACAGGTGTATAAATATTTGGATGGGTATGTGAGTAATGAATCTAAAAAATCGGGAAAAAAGTTGCTTCGAAAAACAAAGTTGAGTTTTTATACAACACTAATGGTTAAAACTTTCTTTAAAGGAAATTTTTCAAATGCAAAACAATTTTGGGGAGCTTTAAACAGTTATGATAATCCAATTTTAATTTTTATTGAATTTATAAAAGTAAAATTGTTTAAGATTCAGATTGCAACTCCTCTCAAAAAAAGTAATGATTAAATGAGTAAAATTTATGTGCACTATGGATGCGGATTAAGTGCTCCAAAAGAATGGATGAATTTTGACGCATCACCAACTTTAAGGTTACAAAAAAATTGGCTGATAGGAAAAATCATTCGGTCTAAACTAAATGTTATTTTCCCCGATAATGTTAAATACGGGAATATAGTTAAAGGTCTGCCTATAGCTGATGAAAGTGCTGAAGGAGTTTTTTGTTCTCACACTTTAGAACATCTTTCATTAAATGATTGCAAAGTTGCTATTGGTAATAGTTATAAAATGTTGAAACCCGGAGGAAGGTTTCGGCTAATAGTTCCGGATTTGCAAACGTCTGCCACAAATTATTTGGAGAGTTTAAAAAGCAAGGATATAGATGCCTCAATTAACTTCATGAAAAATGTTCTTTTAGGTTATGAAGAAAAGCCTAAAGGGCTAAAAGGCTTACTTAGTAATTATTGGGGCAACTCAAAACATTTATGGATGTGGGATGAATACAGCCTTACAGCAGAATTATTAAATGCCGGTTTTGTAAGTGTACGAAAATGTGGTTATGCCGATAGCGAAGACAAGATGTTTGTGCTTGTAGAAAATGAATATAGATTTATTGATGCGGTAGGTCTTGAAGCTGTAAAATGAGATTAGCCATTATTACTACTCACCCCATTCAATACAATGCTCCATTGTTTAAAATGTTGCATGAACGTGGTATTGTACAAACAAAAGTTTTTTATACATGGGGTAAAAAGGTTTTAGAAAAAAAGTTTGATCCCGGATTCAAAAAAAATATTCAATGGGATATCCCTTTGCTGGATGGTTATGAGTATGAATTTTTAAATAATGTTTCTAAAAAGCCCGGGTCGCACCATTTTAGAGGAATTATTAACCCGGGCATTATTAATAAAATAAAAATTTTTCAGCCTACCACTATCCTGGTTTATGGATGGAGTTACCAAAGCCATTTAAAAGTTTTAACGCATTTTAAAAATCGTATTCCAATACTTTTCAAAGGCGACTCCACACTTTTGGATGAAAGCAAATTCCTTAAAAAGATATTTAGAAAATTTTTTTTAACCTGGGTGTATAAGCATATTGATTATGCTTTGTATGTGGGGAAAAACAATAAAGATTATTTTATAGAATATGGTTTAAAATCTGATCAATTAAAGTACAGCCCACATGCTGTAGAGAATAGCAGGTTTGCTATTTCGAAAGAAGCCTTATCCAATAGAACCGAGTATTACATAATGGATGATGATGTTGTATTGCTTTTTGCAGGCAAACTTGAGCATAAAAAAAATCCACTTCTATTGTTTGATATAATGAAACGTATTAATAACCCAAAGTTGAAATTATTAATTGTAGGGGATGGTGAGTTGGCGAATGAAGTGGATAAATTATCATCAACAGACGATAGGGTAAAATATGTTGGGTTTCAAAATCAAAGTAAAATGCCCTGTATTTATCAAATAGCTGATATTTTTATACTTCCTTCCAAAGGACCCGGTGAAACCTGGGGGTTAGCCTTAAACGAAGCCATGGCAGCAGGTTGCAGTGTTATTGCATCTTCTAAAGTTGGTGGAGCAATAGATTTAATTGAGGAGAATGTAAATGGAGTAATATTTGATTATGATATCGCTCCTGTAATTCAATTTATAGAGAAGATGTTACAATCTAAAACTTTGTTACAAAAAGCGGGCTATTCTTCAACTAAAATTATTTCGGGGTTTACATTAGAAAAAAATGCGCTTATGATTGAAGAACTTTGTAAGGAACTGAATCATAAATAGGGAATGAATAATTTGGAACGAATATCGTTTAAAAGTATTAAGTTCGATCAGGGAGCCCAGGGGCTCTTGATTTTATTATGCCTTAGCCAGTTGTTTCTATCAAATGGTATCTATCTTTTTTTTGGGTCACTTTGCCTGGGAGCAGCGCTATATTATCTTCAGCAACCTTTTAAACCTTCGGTATTTACTTTAATTTTCCTGTATCATTTTATTCAAATATCTGCCGGAATTTGGCAGGCCAATTATGCCGATGAGGATATTAACTTTCGATCCAATCATAGCGATATGGCCATTATATTTAGTTATGCAGGGTTAGTATGTATGTTTTTGCCTATAATTTATTATCAGCGAAAAATCCCCAACCTAAGCCTTGACTTACTAAGGAATCATGCCAATAAAATGTCTATTGATAAAACCTTTAAGGCCTACTTAATAGCTTTTTTTGTGGCCAATGCATTGGGTGCGGTAGCTTTTGCCTTCCCGGGTTTTACTCAAATAATTTTTAGTTTTGTAAATATCAAGTGGTTTTTCTTTTTATTGTTTAGTTTCCAGGTGCTTTTAAAAAAGCGGTTTTATAAACAATTAGCTATTATGGCCGGTGTCGAATTTATAATGGGTTTTGCCAGTTATTTTTCCGATTTTAAAACGGTGATATTTTTTAGCGCTTTTGTAGCTATCAGTTTTATTGTTTCAGTAAAATTAAAACATTTAATTTTTGCAATTGCAGGGATAGTTTTAATGTCGTTCCTTGCTATAAAATGGACTGCCATAAAAGGGGAGTACAGGCTATTTTTAAACCAGGGTTCAAAATCGCAAAATGTAAATGTAAGTACATCCGAAGCCCTGTCTAAAATACTTGAATTAGCTACAGAAGAACGGGATCGGTCAAAAGACGACCCGATTTATCATACCCTCGACCGAATTCAATATACTTATCACCTGGCAAAAACCATGGATCGTATGCCGGGAGAGTTGACACATGAGTATGGAAAAAACATAGGAAAGATTTTGGAATTTGTGCTTACTCCTCGTTTTTTAAATCCCGATAAACCCACTTTAAAAGCAACAGAGAAAACCATTAAATATACCGGGATAAGTTATGCCGGTTATAACCAGGGCGTATCTTTCAGCCTGGGCTATTTTGCAGATGCTTATATTGATTTTGGTTATTACGGTATGATGTTTCCTTTAATAATATTGGGTTTTATTTTTGGGGC
>DEHT01000034.1:7173-8654 GCA_002352045.1 Chitinophagaceae bacterium UBA2793
GTTGCCAATACCAATGAATGGATTCACTATAATGCATACACTAAAGTTTGGTACGCCGCAAAGCAGGATAGGAGCCAAAATTTAGTAGCGCAAGTAGAAACTATAAAGCCCGATGTACTATACATTATTGGTCTTTTTGATTGGCATTTTAATATGGTACCGCTGTTGTATGCAAAATGCAGAAACAAAATTTTATCTGTTAGGGGCATGTTGCATCCGGGAGCTTTATCGCAAAAGGCATTTAAAAAGAAATTGTTTTTAAAGGCATTCAAATGGGTAAGGCTTCAAAGAAAAATTAAGTTTCAGGCAACAGATAATACCGAGGCTGTTTTTATCAAAAAGATTTTTAAAAAAGCAAATGTATTTGTGGCAGGTAATTTTCCACGCATATTGCAACCGCAGGCTATTACATCAAAACTGCCGGGCGAATTAAAAATGCTAAGTATTGGCATTATAAGCCCAATGAAAAATTATGGGTTAGTGTTGCAAGCATTAAAAGGAGTAAAAGCAACCATCACTTACTCCATTTATGGCCCGGTAAAAGAGCCGGCATATTGGGAAGAGTGTTTACAAACCATTCAGCAGTTGCCAGCGAATATTCATGTGAACTACCACAAAGAAATAACACCGAATGATGTACCATCAAAACTGGAAGGCAACCATCTTTTTATTTTGCCCAGCAAAAGTGAAAACTTTGGCCATGCCATTGCAGAAGCTTTAAGTGCAGGCTTACCGGTAATTACCAGCAATACAGTGCCATGGCTGGGTTTGGCAGCAGCCAATGCAGGGGAAAATGTTGAACCTACCACAGAAAATTTAAAAAATGTTATTGAAAAATTTTCTACAATGGAAGAAAAGGAATGGATGCAATATTGCAAAGGAGCCGGAGAATATATTTTGAAACGAGTAGATGTTGATGACTTAAAAAAAGACTATGCTATAATGTTTGATTTATAATAACCCAAGCGGTTTGCATCCTTGCATTGAGCGATGGAAAACCATACTGGTTTGGAATGAACTATCACCTAATCAACTAATCAACCAATCAACCAATCAACCAATCAACCAATAAACCAATAAACTAATCAACCAATCAACCAATCAACCAATCAACTTCTCAACCAAACAATGTTTCTTCTTAAAGACAAATCATTTGTATTTTTTATTGCAAAGTTTCTGGGCATTTTTGCATTATGCTATTTTGGAACATTGGCTATTATAGGCCTGTCAGCACCGGGCGGATTGTATGCTCCCTTTGTAGAAAAATATGTTGATTATGTTAGTTGGATAAAACAGTCCCTGGTATGGGCAACAAGAATGGTAGTGAGTTGGTTTGGATACGAAACTTATACCAAACCCGATTTTATTATACGCATGGTAAATGGAGGCGGAGTAAAAATTGCGATGGATTGTGTAGGCTATGGTGTGTATAGTTTTTGGGCGGCTTATATTATTGCCAACAAAGGGCAATGGATGCAAAA
>DEHT01000031.1 GCA_002352045.1 Chitinophagaceae bacterium UBA2793
TTTGCAATAGCATGGCTGACGGAATAAACTTCGGCTGCAAATCATTGTTCAGCTTTTGATCGGGTAGGACGTGCATCGTAGAAACATTTGTACAAGGTTCAACATTTGTCCTTCGTATGAACAGTAGTGCTAAAAATCCCCCACCTGCTGCAAGCCGCAAACCGTACGACACTCCATCTTTGGTGGAGTTTTGTAAGCCCCCCAGAACGTAAACGTCAGGGCCCCTGCATCCAAAACAAATGTTGTTCAATGCGGTATTGGTTCAAGCGACTACTTTAAAAAGAAATATTAATTATAAATTAAAAACCAAATGAGAAAATCTATTTTAAGAGCTACGACAATTGCAGTTTTGACCTTGGCCGTAAATTTTTCGTTTGCACAAGATGCAGAAAATTGCAAAGACCATTCATTGATGAATAGAATGCCGGGGTTTTATTTGTATAAGTGTGAAGAAGCCTTTGCTGAATTCGATATTATGATTGGGATTGAAAAAACGGAACAGGTAGAGGGTATGGTTTACAATTATGAATACTATATCAGCGATGGAGCTAAAGTGCCAAGTAGGTTACAGGTTTTAAAAAATTATCAAAATGCCATCTTACAAAATAATGGAGAGACGATATACTTCAAAAGTAAAGATTCGGGTGAAGGACAAACAGGAGCTACTTTTCGCATGAAAAGCGGGAAGGACATCTATTGGTTGACCTTTACCTATTTTAATGGAAGTGAATTACAATGCGACGGATACCATATAAGTGTTATAAAGGTTGAGGGAATGAAACAGGAGGTTACCGCCAACGAAATGTTTGAAAAAGTGAATACAGGAAATTTGCTTGCTCTCTATATCAACTTCGACTTAGGAAAATCAACCATCAAAAGTGAGTCGCAAAACATTATTGATGAACTTTATACAATGTTGAAAGACAACCCAACGTTAAAAATTACAATTGAAGGACATACCGATAATATTGGTAACCCGGCTTCCAATAAAACACTTTCAGAACAACGTGCTGCAAGTGTAAAAGCAGCATTGGCAAGCAAAGGAATTGCGCCAGACAGAATTAAAACCACAGGGTACGGACAAGAAAAGCCTATTGCCGACAACTCAACAGAAGAAGGTAAAGCGAAAAACCGGCGTGTTGAAATTAAGAAACAGTAGTAACACTACCCAGCTAACAGCGCATTGGCTATAGCAAGGGCAACGTGCAAAACATCAGCTATACTTCGTTATCAGCTTCGGCCTGGCGGTAATAATTTAGCTTTTGTACTTATCTACCTCTTTAGTAATTCTATTCGACTTCGGTTCGGACGATTTTCAAATGACGCCTCATCCAAGCCGTATACCGCTAAGTGTAACCCAACGGAAGCTATCCCTAACAAAGGAAGAAATAATGAAACAAACAGAAACTTAATAAAGTGGGAGGTCTTTTGCTAAAATCGAAATAAGTGTTGGGTCTATTATTGGATCAGAAATATTTACGGAAATTAGAAAACCTGCTTATAAAATAGTAGTTGATTTTGGAGATTTCGGCATCCGAAAAAACTTATTGGAAAACAAAAAAATGCTCTTGTAAATTTTCTATCTAAACAAATTGCAAACATTTAAAGCGAGTGCTTAATTATTGGTGCAGTAAATGCTGATGAAGTAACATTTCTCTCAACAAAAAAGAAAGTAAAAAACGAATTAAAAGTAGGATAACAGAATTGAAGCACATACAACTCATAGAAACGATACTTTACGTAAATGATCAACAAAAAAGTGCGGTCTTTTACACAAAATTATTCCGACAAAATCCTGACTTGAATGTTACAGGAATGACAGAATTTAAACTTGCCGAAAACTGTAAATTGGGACTAATGCCAAACAAAGGAATTGCAAAAATACTTTTGGACAAAACTCCACATCCTGACCAAGGAAACGGAATACCAAGATGTGAACTTTATTTATACGTTGAAAACATCGAACTCGAATTTGAAAATGCAATGAAAATTGGAGCGAAACTAATAAGTGAAATTAAAAACCAGGATTGGGGCGACAAAGTTTGCTATTTTGCAGACATTGACGGACACATAATTGCATTTGCTGAAAAACTGAATGATAAATAAAGCTGAAAACAAGTAGTTTGAACCCAAGCGGCTGAGCGTTGCACCGTTTGTACATTTGTGCTAAGCTTAAGCTGTGGTTCTCGTATCAACAGTAGTGCTGAAAAGCCCTGCCTTCGCCAAGCTGCAAATATGTTTTGCGCCACCTCACAAACTATAGAGAGAAATCTGAAACATTTTGACAAATTGGAGTAGAACTTTATTAACACAGTTTATATTAAACTGAAATCCTTTAAGCAAGCCTCTGAATTGCTTATGGTTGACATTTCCAAAATTCAACAACTCAATAAAGATTTAGGCAACTTGCCGTTTTTTACAGCATAAATAATCAATTTTTTAATTAACTTCAACTGCTTAATTTATACCCCGGCAATTTCACTGATATATTTATAATACATTCATCACAAAGCCTAAAATTTATGGGCCAAAATGTACCAGGTTGTTATGAATCTTAATATCATTCTATCATTGTCTTTTCTCTTTTTATTTGGATGTAAAAACTCAGGCAAAAAGCAGGTAAAAGATGTAGCATCCGCTAAAATATTGTGTACGCCTGTTACTACCGATAAGGAATGGTACAAAGGAAATAATAAAGCACCCTTGTTTGAAGGGCTTGGCGATTTGCATTTTCCTATATCAACCAACAATTCCTTAGTACAGCGGTATTTTGATCAGGCACTTTTATTGGCCTATGGTTTTAATCATGCGGAAGCTGCCCGGTCATTTTTTTATGCGGGCAAGCTTGACTCTACTTGCGCTATGGCATTTTGGGGTTATGCTTATGTACTTGGGCCCAACTATAATGGCGGCATGGAAAACGATCATTATGAACGAGCCTATGAGGCCATTCAAAAAGCAATTTTACTTTCAAGAACCAATGCAACGGAAAAAGAAAAAGGGCTCATTCAGGCGCTTGCATATAGATATGTGAAAGAACCGGTTAAAGATCGCAGCTCACTGGATTCTGCTTATGCAGAGGCTATGAAATTACTGTATCAAAAATTTCCCAATGATGCGGATGTAGCAACACTGTATGCCGAATCGTTAATGAACCTGCACCCTTGGGATTTACAGGACAAAGCCGGGCAAGATAAAGAATGGACTCCTGAAATTATTTCACTTTTAGAAAATATCATTGCCACTCACCAAAAACATCCCGGTGCACATCATTTTTACATTCATGCCGTGGAAGCATCCAATTCGGCAGGCAGAGCGTTGAAGAGTGCTGCATTGTTCGATGATGATTTGGTTCCCAACGCCGGTCATTTGGTACACATGCCATCACATATCTATATCAGAACCGGAGATTATCATAAAGGGTCTTTGGCCAATTTGCGTTCAATAAAAGTAGATAGTGCGTATATAACCTCTTGTAGTGCACAGGGTGTATATCCGTTGGCCTATTATCCGCACAATCAACATTTTTTGGCAGCCACTGCCACCTTAGAAGGTAATAGTAAATGGGCACTTTATGCTGCGGAAGCTTTACACAAAAATGTGAATGTGCAACTGATGAAAGAACCGGGATGGGGAACTATTCAACATTACTACAGTATTCCTTATTATGTGTATGTAAAATTTGGCAAATGGGATAAAATACTGGAAATAGAAAACCAACATGCCGAATTGCAATATCCTTCGGCAATTTTGCATTATGCAAAAGGGATGGCTTACCTGGGCAAAAAAAATATTACTGATGCTAAAAAAGAACTCTATGAACTGGAAAAAATTGCTTCACTGGAATCGCTAAAAGAAATTACCATCTGGGAAATTAATTCGGTGTACGAGCTTGTTCAAATTGCCGGTAAAGTACTAAAAGCCGAAATACTTTCGCAAGAAAAAAAATTTGCACAAAGCATTGCTTTATTAATGGAAGCCATTGCTATTGAAGACGCTTTAAACTATAATGAGCCACCGGATTGGTTTTTCTCAGTAAGGCATCATTTAGGGGCAATACAATTACGTTCGGGACTACAGCAGGAAGCAATCAAAACTTACACTCAGGATTTAAAAAATTATCCAAAAAATGGTTGGGCTTTAAAAGGACTTAGTGTTGCATATTCAAAATTGGGAGATATGGTTAAGCATCAGGAAATAGATGCCCGGTTTAATGAAGCATGGAAGACCGCTGACATAAAAATAAAATCATCTGTTGTTGAATAAGCAGCCAAATTCTTTGCGTAATCAAATTGAAAATTTATTTGTTGAAGCTAATTGCGTTCTTGGGTGATTTCTTCTAACAGATCCTTCCTACTTATTGTTAGCTGATTTTATTATAACTCGCTACAATTCCCTTTATCAACGAAGAGCTGAAACCCTGGTGTTCCATTTCGTTTAAGCCTGCAATGGTGCAGCCTTTGGGTGTAGTTACTTTATCTATTTCCTGTTCGGGATGAGTGTGAGTGGTGAGCAATAATTCGGCGGCTCCTTTTACTGTTTGTGCAGCAATAAGACTGGCAGTTGGCGCATCAAAACCTATTTCAATTCCACCCTGAATATTGGCTCTTATGTAGCGCATGGCATAAGCAGTACCACAGGCGCCTAATACCGTTGCAGCGTTCATCAATTTTTCATCTATGATAGCAATTTTCCCCAACTGGTTAAAAATATCATTCACATATTTTTTATCATCTTCGGTAGTGCCGTGGCTGCTAATGCAGGTAATGCTTTGCTGAATGGCAATTGCCGTATTGGGCATAGCCCTGAACATAGGTATATTTTTTTTCACTACCGATTTCATATCTTCTAAGCTCACGCCGGTAACAACTGATATCAGCAAATGTTTTTCCGAAAGGGCAGGGGCTATCAATTCCAATACTTCCTTTATTTGAAATGGTTTGATGGCCAAAATAATGGTATCGCTGTTTTTAACGGCATCCAAATTATCGGTACTAATTTTTACGCCAATAGCTTCCAAACCCACCAATGTATTGGTATTGCGCTTTGTAACGGTAATTTGCTGAGCAGGAATAAATTCACTTTTTATAAGCCCGAGTGCTATCGCTGTACCCAGGTTTCCTCCTCCAATAATGGCTATTTTTTTAATGTTAGTTTTGTAGTCCATAGATGATGGGTTTTGTATATCAAGAGGTGATTTTTCTTTGTTAGATTAAAACTGCTTTTAAAACTCTGCTTGCTCAACTTTCTAATTCCATTATTTTTTCAAACAATTCTTCATACTCCATATTTGCATCGGCCAATTCTTTTGCTGCTTTATTGTAATCGTTTTCTGCCTGTACAAATTTTTGTTTATCGCTGTAAATTTCAGGGTTGGCCAGGGCGGTTTCTAACTTTGTTTTAGAAGCAGTGAGCTTTTCAACTTTTTCTTCGAGGGTTTTAAAACGTGTTTTCAATTTTTGCAAATCTTTTTTTGCATCATTGCCGGGATGGTTAACAGGTTTTTCCTGCTTTTTTTCAACGGGTTTTTCTACAGAGGGCTTGGGTGCTGTTGCTTTATTGGCTAATGCTTCTTTGGCTTTGCGTTCTTTCCAGTCAACCCATTCGGTATAGGTTCCTTTAAACTCTTTAATTTGGTGGTCTTCTATTTCCCATATTTTATTAGCGATACGGCTAATAAAGAAACGGTCGTGGCTTACCAATATCAGGCTGCCTTCATATTTATTCAAAGCTTCTACCAATAGGTCAACCGAATGTATGTCTAAGTGGTTGGTAGGTTCATCGAGCATTAAAAAATTGGCCTTACTCACCATGGTTTTTGCCAGTGCTACTCTTGCTTTTTCACCCCCACTTAATACTTTTATTTTTTTCTCAACGGTATCGCCACTAAATAAAAAGGCGCCTAAAATACTTCGCAGTTCCAGATCGTTTTTACCACTTCGGGCTTCCTTCATTTCTTCTAAAATATCATTGTTGAGATTGAGTGCCTCTAATTGGTGCTGTGCATAAAATGATTCGGTTACATTATAGCCCCATTCTCTTTCGCCTTCAAAAGATTCTACACCTGCAATAATGCGGAGCATGGTTGATTTACCTTTACCATTAGCACCAATCAATGCAATTTTATCGCCACGGTCTATTTCGGCAGCAGTATCTTTTACAATTTCTACATCCTTAAAACTTTTAGTGATATGCTTTAAGGTGCAAATGATTTTTCCCGGTTGTCGTTCTACGGCAAAGTTTATTTTAATATTGGGCCTTTCTATTTCTACATCTTCAATTCTATCGAGTTTGTCTAATCGCTTCACAATACTTTGTGCCTGTGCAGCTTTGCTGGCCTTGGCTTTAAAGCGTTCTACAAATCGTTCCTGCTGGCGAATATAATCCTGCTGATTTTCAAATGCCTTTTTTTGCATATCAACTCGCAATGCTTTTTCTTGCTCGTAGTAAGAATAGTTGCCGGTGTAAAAATGCAATTGTTGCTGATAGAGTTCAACAATTTTGGTAACCATTCTGTCTAAAAAGAAACGGTCGTGGCTCACTATTACAACTGCTCCGGGATAGTGTTGCAAATATTTTTCTAACCATTCAATACTGGGCAAATCCAAGTGGTTGGTAGGTTCATCGAGCAAGAGTACATCCGGATTTTGCAAAATCATTTTGGCTAATAGCACTCTCATGCGCCATCCACCACTAAAATTTTTATATGGCTTACTCAACTCTGCATTGCTAAAGCCAAGACCCTGCAAAATTTCTTCGGTACGGTGATGAATGCTGTAGCCATCTAATACATCCATTTCGGCCAGTTTTTCAGAATATTCCATGGCCAGGTCTTCATCGCCGGTTTTTTCCAACTCCAATGCAATTTCATCCAATTCTTTTTCAAGTTGCTTTACTCTTTCAAAAGCACCTAAGGCCACTTCTAAAATAGAATCTTCGGTATCAAAGCCTAATAAATCCTGGTGAAGAAAACCAATAGTTGTTTCTCTGCCTTTTTCCACGGTTCCTTTGGAGGGTGAGTATTGCCCGGTTAAAACTTTGAACAAAGTAGATTTACCGGTGCCATTGTAGCCAATTAGCCCAATACGTTCGTTGGGTTGAATGTGCCAGGTGGCATCTTCAACAATGGTTCTTGCTCCAAATTCAAATGTAACGTTTTGCAGGCCTAATAACATGGCAGAAAAATAAATTTATATTTTTTAAAATGTTTGCAAATTTAGCAAAAGCAACTGTGATGCTAAACAGTTTTTATTGTTGAATGTGATATTTTGTTTGAATATAAGTTTTATTAGGAGGCTTTCATAACTTAATAACTTTAAAACCACAGCAGTTTCATTATTTTTGCCCAAAAATTTGGTATGAAAAAATTAGGCACTTTTATTTTTGTATTGTTAACCGCTTTTGCAGTGTATTGGTTTGGGTTTAGAAAAAAAGAAAATAAACCTAAGCCACCAAAGCCTCAACCAATGGCACTTAAGCAACATTCCAACCAGTTTAACATGGCTATTGATAGTATGATGGTTGCATATTTCACGATGAAGGATGCATTTGTAGATGCTGATACTACAAAAGCAAAATTATTTGCCAAAGAAATGATTCGCTTGTTGGATAGCATTCCTTTGTCTGAATTAAAAAAAGACGATAGCGTTATTATGCTTACTGCTTCTTCAACTATTGCCGATATTAAATTAAACGCTGGTAGTTTACTACAGCAAACAGATATTACCTTGATGCGACAAGATTTTCGTACGGTTTCGGATATGCTGTATCCGGCATTTTTTAAAACCATCAATTACGAAGGAGCCAATCTATACCTGCAAAATTGCCCTATGGCTTTTGATGGGGATAAGGATGCAAACTGGATAAGCAATAGCAACGAAGTGGTAAATCCTTACCTGGGAAAAAATCATCCAAAGTATAAAGGAACGATGTTGCATTGCGGAGAAGTAAAAGATAGCCTTTTTAAAAAGTAAAAATTAAAAAGTCAAAAATCAAGAAAGCAATTTTTTTGCCTTTTTATTTTACTCAATATGAAAAATACCGTCATCCTATTTTTACTTTTAATTTTTTGTTTGTTTTCAGAAGCGCAACAAAAGTTTACAATAAGCGGTTATGTGAAAGATATTGCTACCGGTGAAAGCCTCATAGGAGCAACTCTTACGGTTAAGCATGGCCGAAAAGGGGTAAGCTCCAATCAATATGGATTTTTCTCCATCACTTTAGATTCGGGTAACTACCAATTTACATGCACTAATGTGGGTTATCTTCCACAGGAGTTTAGTTTGTTTCTTTCTAAGGATACCTTGCTCAGTATTTCATTAATATCGGGTGCAGCATTGCAGGAAGAAGTAATTGTTACTGCCCGTAAAAGAGATAACAATATAAAAACGGCTCAGCTTGGTAAAATAAGCCTGCCAATTGAGCAAATAAAACAACTACCTGCATTTTTAGGAGAGGTGGATGTATTGAAAGCTGTGCAGTTGCTGCCCGGCATTCGCAATGCTGGCGAAGGGAGTGCCGGTATTTATGTAAGAGGGGGAGGCCCCGATCAAAATTTGA
The DNA here is from genome assembly GCA_002352045.1 of Chitinophagaceae bacterium UBA2793. Taxonomy (GTDB): domain Bacteria; phylum Bacteroidota; class Bacteroidia; order Chitinophagales; family Chitinophagaceae; genus Ferruginibacter. The sequence goes on from DEHT01000031.1 coordinate 8,560, forward strand.
TTATGCTGGATGATGCTGTAGTGTATAATACCGGCCACTTGTTTGGATTCTTTTCCATTTTTAATTCAGATGCCATTAAAAATATTTCACTCATCAAAGGTGGAATGCCGGCTCAGTATGGGGGAAGGTTAAGCAGTGTACTTGATATAACTATGAAGGAAGGCAATAATCAACAATTTCAAACCGAAGGTGGCATTGGTTTAATTGCATCCAGGTTTTCGGTACAAGGCCCTATAAAAAAAGACAAAGCATCTTTTATTATTTCGGCACGAAGAACTTATGTAGATGCACTTGCAAAACCCTTTATCAGCAAAACGAGCCAGTTCTACGGATCGGGTTATTATTTTTACGATTTAAATGCAAAAGTAAATTATCGTTTCAGTAACAAGGATCGTTTGTATTTGAGTGGATATTTTGGAAGAGACGTTTTTGATTTTGTAAACGGAAGGCAAAGCCTCGATGTAAATATTCCCTGGGGAAATGCCACCGGCACATTACGCTGGAACCACGTTTTTAATAAAAAATTGTTTGCCAATACCACTGTGGTTTACAACGATTACAATTTTAAATTTTCTGCCTCACAGGATAATTTTAATGTGGGGCTTTCGTCGGGCATAAGAGATGTAAGCTTAAAGCATGATTTGGATTTTTATCCTTCAGTAAATCATAAACTAAAGTTTGGTGTCATTTATACTTATCACCGCTTTACACCTTCTGTTGTAAGCGGCAGGCAGGATAGCATTGAATTTAAGCCTCAGAATGCACAGGTAAAATTTGCACATGAGGCGGCCGCTTATGTACAAGACGATTGGGAGATAAGCAACAAATTACAACTGAATGCTGGTTTAAGGTACAGTATGTTTCAACAGGCAGGCCCTTTTACATTGTACAAAACAGATGCCAATGGCAATAGGATAGATAGTACTGTTTATGGTAAAGGCGATGCAGTAAAAACCTATGGTGGATTTGAACCAAGGTTTAGTTTACGGTATAGTGTAAACGAACAAACATCTGTAAAAGCTTCGGTAACCCGAAACCTTCAGTACATACATTTGGTAAGCAATGCCGGTACCACTTTGCCTACCGATTTATGGGTGCCCAGTACTTACCTGGTGCAACCGCAAAAAAGCTGGCTATATACAGCGGGTATATTTAAGAATTTTAAAAACAATATGTTTGAAACCTCCCTGGAATTGTATTACAAACAAATGCAAAATCAAATTGAATACAGGGAAGGATATACGCCCAGTACCATTGAAGACACTGAAAACGATTTTGTTTTTGGAAAAGGCTGGAGCTACGGCAGCGAATTATTTGTAAACAAAGTAAAAGGAAAACTTACCGGTTGGGTAGGATATACCTTAAGTTGGACCTGGCGTAAATTTCCGGGACTGAATGAAGGTTTGAAGTACCCTGCCAAGTACGACCGTAGAAACGATTTGACTATTGTAGGCATGTATCAACTAAGCAACCGTTGGAAACTAAGTGCCACATTTGTATATGGCACCGGCAATGCTGCTACTTTACCACAGCGTTTTTATATTGTTGGTGGAGTGCTTACGCAGGAGTATAGTCGCATCAATCAATACAGATTACCATCATACCACAGGCTCGACTTAAGTGCAGTATTGCAAGGAAAAAATAATTATAAACGGAAATTGAAAACAGAATGGGTGTTTAGTATTTATAATGCCTACAGTCGTGCAAATCCCTATTTTATTTACTTTGACCAGGAGGGTAGTCCTTATAATGGAACTTTAAAAGTGCAGGCAAAGCAGGTTTCTATTTTTCCCATTATTCCTGCTGTTACCTGGAATTTTAAATTTTAGTTTAATGAGTTTCTATTCTTCTATTCTTCCGCTTTAATTTTGTTTAATTCAACTTCGTGCAAAGCATTTGTTCTAGCATCGCAATCATCTTTAAATGCTGTAAGTTTAAGAATATTGTCTTTTATTTTCCATAAATAAACAGCCTCTGTACTGGTATCGCATGGGCTTGAACCATGCAGTTTTACAATTTTTAAACTGTCATTTGAAACAGCATACCTCATGGCTTCTATTTCTCTTTCACCATCAGCTAAATATAGATAAAGGCTGTCTTTCTTAAATTGAAAAATACATTCTGTTTCGTTGGGAATCATTAAGGTACCAGCCCATTTGCTGTTTTCTATTTGAGCATTAGTTGTACCACAAATTAAAATGAAAACAAATTGGAGAATAAAGCATCGCTTTTTCATAAAATGTATTTTTATTGATGTCTAAATATATTACTTGTTTTTAATTAATTAAATAAGAAATTTTAAGCAAACAGTAATTTTTATCTTCTGATAGTTTGAAAGAAATTGCAGGTTGAAATATGCAGGATATAGAACCATATTACAACTGGCGGCATTTATATAGTGCTGAAGAAGATAGGCGCTCGCCTTTTTATGGCCGCACTTACAGCGAATTTGAATATTCTCAAACGCTTTACAATTATTATATCCATCCACAATGGGATGAATTTGGCAGTCGTACTCTCTACATGAAATTGTTATATACCGATTACGAAATTGGTTTTGCCATCATAGAATTATTAGGCGAATGGAACGATGCTATCGAAAACGATATAATGACTTTGCGAAGGGAAGTAACCGACGAATTGTATAAACAAGGAATTACTAAATTTATTTTAATAGCCGAAAATGTGCTCAACTTCCATAGCAGCGATCGGGAATATTACGAAGAATGGCAAGAGCAATTGGAAGACGATAGGGGTTGGGTGGTTATTCTCAATATGCCCGAGCAAAGCAAATACGATTTTGTAAAAGCAAAACTTACCAACTATATTGAACTGCTCCAAATGGAGCAATGGCGCACTTTGAAACCCGAAATAATTTTTCAGGCCATTGACGGCGAAATGAACAGGAGGCTTGAATAATGAATAATGGATAATGAATAATGGTTAATGGAGGGGTTTTAATTGTTTATGGAAATTGTTGATTTATAGATTTTCTATTGACCAAAACAATTAATTCACTGCTTAATCAAATGTTAATTTCCATTACCTTTGTTTGGTATTACTTTACAATATTCTAACTATTATGACCTGGAAGCAGCTTTTCACATCATCTATCGGAAAAAAATTCACAATGGGTTTTACCGGTTTATTTTTAATCATCTTTTTAATAGTACATGCAGGAATTAACTCCTGTATTTTTTTAAATGATGGTGGAGAAACTTTTAATGCAGTAGCACATTTTATGAGCCATAACTGGATTATGCGTTTTGTAGAAATTGGTTTATTTGTAGGCATAATTTTGCACATTGTACAAGGCCTTATGCTGGTAAGGCAAAATGCCGCTGCACGCCCTGTGCAGTATGCCGTAAGCAAGGCCAATAAAAACAGCGCATGGTATAGCCGTAGTATGGGCCTGTTGGGCACATTAATTTTATTGTTTTTAGTTATGCATCTTTCACATTTTTATGTGGGAACCAAAGTGGCTTTGTATAGCGGCGATCAACCACATAACCTGTATGAAGAAATGGTACATGTTTTTAGTAATGTATGGGTAGTTATTCTTTATATGATTGGTTTAATTGCATTGTTCTGGCATTTGATACATGGGTTTCAAAGTGCCTTTCAAACATTTGGCTTAAATCATAAGCGGTATTCACCTATTATTAAAACTGCGGGTTGGGTATATACCATTGTAATTATTACCGCATTTGCATTAATGCCGGTATCAATGTATTTAGGCTGGATAAGTTAAATTAAAGAGGGCCTGTCATTATCAAATTAACTAATTACCAAATTATCAAATTAATTATATGGCTTTAGATGCAAAAATTCCTGCGGGTGAAATGGATAAGAAGTGGAGCGATTACAAAGGACATGTAAAATTAGTAAACCCTGCCAATAAAAGAAAGTTGGAAGTAATAGTAGTGGGTACGGGCCTTGCAGGTGCAAGCGCAGCGGCTTCATTGGGCGAAATGGGTTATAAAGTAAAAGCATTTTGTTTTCAGGATAGTCCTCGAAGGGCACACAGTATAGCTGCACAAGGTGGCATAAATGCAGCTAAAAATTATCAAAACGATGGCGACTCTGTTTTCCGTTTGTTTTACGATACTGTAAAGGGTGGCGATTATCGTGCAAGAGAAGCCAATGTACACAGGCTTGCCGAAGTGAGTGGCAGTATTATTGACCAATGCGTAGCACAAGGTGTTCCGTTTGCAAGAGAATATGGTGGCTTGTTGAGCAACCGTTCTTTTGGTGGTACGCAGGTGCAGCGTACATTTTATGCAGCAGGCCAAACCGGGCAACAATTGTTGCTAGGTGCTTACAGTGCTTTAGAAAGACAAGTTGCCCTGGGTAATGTAACTCAATACAGTCGCCACGAAATGTTGGATGTGGTGGTAATAGATGGAAAGGCAAGGGGCATTATAGCAAGAGACTTAATCAGCGGTGAATTGGAAAGTCATTTCGGCCATGCAGTACTGTTATGTACCGGTGGATATGGAAACGTATTTTATTTAAGCACCAATGCCATGGGAAGCAATGTAACTGCGGCATGGAAAGCACATAAAAAAGGCGCTTATTTTGGCAATCCTTGTTTTACACAAATTCATCCAACCTGTATTCCGGTAAGTGGCGATCATCAAAGTAAATTAACATTGATGAGCGAAAGTTTGCGGAACGATGGCCGCATTTGGGTTCCCAAGCAACAAAACGATAATCGCAAAGCAATAGATATTCCCGAAGAAGAAAGAGACTATTATTTGGAACGAAGGTATCCGGCATTTGGTAACCTGGTACCAAGAGACGTAGCTTCAAGAGCAGCAAAAGAAAGATGTGATGCTGGCTACGGTGTAGGTACTACCAAAATGGCGGTATATCTCGACTTTGCCGATGCCATTGTACGCTATGGAAAAATTGAAGCCGGCAAAACCGGTAATCACAATCCTTCTAAAGAAGAAGCCATTGCCCTGGGTAAAAAAGTAGTGGAAGAAAAATATGGCAACCTGTTTGAAATGTATGATAAAATTACAGGCGAAAATCCGTATGAAACACCCATGCGCATTTACCCGGCGGTGCATTATACCATGGGCGGCCTTTGGGTTGATTATGAGTTGATGACTACTGTACCCGGCTTATATGCTTTGGGTGAAGCCAACTTTAGCGATCATGGAGCCAACCGCCTGGGTGCTTCGGCACTTATGCAAGGCCTTGCAGATGGATACTTTGTAATTCCTTATACATTGGGCAATTTCCTGGCCGATGAAATTCGCACCCCGGCCATTCCTACTACACATGAAGCCTTTGTACAAGCCGAAAAAGTAGTGGCCGACCGCATCCATCAACTAATGAATGTAAAGGGTACCGAAACGGTGGAAAGCTTTCACAAACGCCTTGGAAAAATAATGTGGGATAAATGTGGTATGGCACGCAATGCACAAGGCTTGCAGGATGCCATTGTAGAAATTCAGCAATTAAAAAAAGAGTTTTGGAGCAATGTGCGTATTCCCGGTGAAATAAATGAAATGAATACCGAGTTGGATAAAGCAGGCCGTGTGGCGGATTTTATTGAGCTGGGCGAATTAATGTGCATGGATGCACTCAACCGAGCAGAGAGTTGCGGAGGCCACTTTAGAGAAGAAAGCCAAACAGAAGATGGCGAAGCCAAAAGAGACGATGAAAATTTCAGTTATGTATCTGCCTGGGAATTTAAAAATGAACAAGGCTGGGAAATGCATAAAGAAACCTTGAATTTTGAAATTGTGAAACCAACACAACGGTCGTATAAATAAA
>DEHT01000068.1 GCA_002352045.1 Chitinophagaceae bacterium UBA2793
ACCGGTAAGCCAAATTAAATCGGAGTTTTGTTTAAACCTATGCAAAGCATCTCCATTACTCGGCAGTTCATCATTGCTATTGAAAATGGCAATGGAATTTTTTTCCATTTTTTCAACAAACCTTTTGCGGTTCTGAACAAAAATTTCCGGGTTAAGTGGCAAATATTTCATGTGTGTTGATTTTTTGAATAAGCAATTTAAGTTGAAAATGGGAATTATAATTGTTTTAGCTTATAGTTGTAAATTCTAAATTAAGGCGGCCATTTCTTTCGTGTGGGAATTTGCTGCCCAATGCAATGCAGTACAAGAGAGTGACACAACGATGTTGAAAAAAGTGCTACAGCCTGTTACCAAAAAAGGAAAATTTTAGAATTATTCAACACATATTTACTGCCTCCTGTTTTTTATTCTCTTTACATTAAAATCCTTTAGAAAGCGTCTAAACTTTTGTATAATCTGCCCATTCACAATGAACTATTTTCAACTTTCAAAATGTGTACTTTTTACCCTTAATGTTTTTTATAACATTTTCAAACCCTACCTTTGTTGCTTCAACAAAAATGCTTGCTATGTCAGTATCAACCATGCCTGGCGCACCTATTAGCGCCCTGGCAGAAATGGGTTTGCATACCAGCCAACCCGTGCATTACCAACTTACTCCGGCAAAACTTACCGAACAAACTTTACAGAGAGGCGAAGGTGTATTAAACAATACCGGTGCCCTGGTTATTAAAACCGGAAAATTTACCGGCCGTAGCCCCAAAGATAAGTTTACGGTTAAAGATGAGATAAGTGCCGATAAAGTAGATTGGAACGATTTTAATATTGCAATGGAAGAAAAATATTTCTTTCAGTTGAAGGAAAAAATGTTGCAATATCTTTCGGACAAAGAAATTTGGATAAGAGATTGCTTTGCCTGCGCCGATGAAAATTATCGCCTTCACCTGAGAGTGATAAACGAAAGCCCGGCCAACAATTTGTTTTGTTACAATATGTTCATCAGGCCTGCTGAAAAAGATTTAGAAAATTTTAAACCTCATTGGCATATTATTCAGGCACCGGGCTTTAAGGCCGATCCTGCAGTGGATGGTACAAGGAGTGACAATTTTGCCATATTAAGTTTTAAACATAAAACCATTTTAATTGGCGGTACCGGCTATACGGGTGAAATGAAAAAAGGAATTTTTTCGATGCTCAATTTTGTATTGCCTGTAAAGGCCAATGTATTGAGTATGCACTGTAGTGCCAATATGGGTAAAGATGGTGATACCGCTATTTTCTTTGGATTGAGTGGCACCGGTAAAACTACTTTAAGTGCAGACCCTACTCGCTTTTTAATTGGTGATGATGAACATGGCTGGACCGATAACAGTGTTTTTAATTTTGAAGGTGGATGTTATGCAAAAACCATTGACCTGAGTGAAGAAAAAGAGCCTGAAATTTTTCATGCCATTAAACCGGGTGCATTGGTAGAAAACACTACTTTTTTTGAAGGCACTAATACCATTGACTTTGCCAGTAAAGCAATTACAGAAAACACAAGGGTGAGCTATCCTTTGTATTCAATTAGTAATGCATTGGAACCATCCATTGGCAAAACACCCAAAAATATTTTCTTTCTTACCTGCGATGCTTATGGCATTCTGCCTCCCATAAGCAAACTGAATCCCGGACAGGCCATGTATCAATTCATAAGTGGATATACAGCAAAAGTAGCCGGTACAGAAGCCGGTGTAACAGAGCCTAAAGCCACTTTTAGCGCTTGCTTTGGTGCGCCATTTTTACCTTTGCACCCCGGCAAATACGCCGAAATGCTGGGTGAAAAAATGCGTAAGCACAATGTAAATATTTGGTTGGTAAACACAGGATGGGCTGGTGGTCCTTACGGTGTTGGTAACAGAATGAAACTTTCTTACACCCGTGCAATGATTACTGCTGCATTGGAAGGTAAATTGGATAATGTAGAATATGTGGCTCATCGCCATTTTGGTTTTATGATGCCAAAGGAATGTCCTAATGTACCTGCTGAATTGTTAAGTCCAAGACTTGCATGGAGTAATGAAGATGAATATGATAAAAAGGCTAAGGAACTGGCAGCTATGTTTATTAAGAATTTTGAAAAATATGCAGCCGGTGTAAATGAAGAAATTTTAGCTGCTGCACCCAAAGCATAAAATTTTTAGCCATTTATATTTCGCAATTGTAAACATTCGGTTTCTCATATAAAAAAGCCCTCGATAATTTTTCGAGGGTTTTTTGTTGGTATAAAATATCACCTTAGATAATTAGCTCATTCTAAAACTGCATCTCAGGCACATTTCCTTCCACCATTAATTTTCCGGCAGTTTTGTTTTTAATTTCTTCTACAGAAACTCCCGGAGCTCTTTCTAATAGCTTAAATCCGTTTGCAGTTAATTCTATTACGGCCAAATCTGTTACTATTTTTTTTACGCATTGAACGCCGGTTAAGGGCAGGCTGCAGTGAGGCAGTAATTTACTTTCGCCTTTGGGATTGGTGTGCATCATTGCCACAATAATATTTTTGGCACTGGCCACCAAATCCATGGCACCGCCCATTCCTTTTACCATTTTCCCCGGAATTTTCCAGTTGGCAATATCGCCTTGTTCACTTACTTCCATTGCACCCAAAACGGTAAGGTTCACCTTACCGGAACGTATCATTCCAAAACTCATGGCACTGTCAAAAAATGCTGAGCCAGGTAAAGTGGTGATGGTTTGTTTGCCTGCATTTATATAGTCTGCATCTTCCTTTCCTTCTTCCGGAAAAGGCCCCATGCCCAATAAACCATTTTCGCTTTGAAGTATTACATTAATGCCTTCCGGAATGTAATTGGCTACTAATGTAGGAATTCCAATTCCCAGGTTTACATAGTAACCATCCTGCAATTCTTTTGCTATACGTTGCGCTATTTGGTATTTATCTAAAGCCATGATATTAATTTGGTGATTTGGTNNGTTTTGGCGATTTGGTGATTTGGTGATTTGGGGTTTTGGCGATTTGGTGATTTGGGGTTTTGGCGATTTGGTGATTTGGTGATTTGGCGATGAGCCAATTCCATCAACTTGAAAAATAATTCATTCTTATTAATACTCTAACAAAATGGAAAAATTAGCACATTAGCATATCAGCTAATTGGCTAATTGCCTCACCGTTCTTTGTTCAATTCTTTTTTCGTAATTAACTCCTTGAAAAATTCGATGTACATAAATACCCGGCGTATGAATTTGATTGGGGTCCAATTCTCCTGGCTCAACCAGTTCTTCTACTTCTGCAATGGTAATTTTTCCGGCCATTGCCATCATGGGGTTGAAATTTCTTGCTGTTGCTTTATAAATTAAGTTACCCTGCGTATCGCCTTTCCAGGCTTTTACAATGGCAAAGTCTGCATCAAAGGCTTCTTCGAGTAAATAATCTTTCCCTTTAAAATTTCTAATTTCTTTACCGGTTGCTACTTCGGTACCCACCCCGGCAGGTGTGAAAATAGCAGGCATTCCATATCCGGCAGCCATGCATCGAGTAGCAAGCGTACCCTGCGGAATAAGCTCCACTTCTAATTCGCCGCTTAGCAGTTGCCTTTCAAACTCCGCATTTTCGCCAACATAGGAAGCGATCATTTTTTTCAGTTGCTTTTGTTGAAGCATAAGGCCAATTCCAAAATCATCAACTCCTGCATTGTTTGAAATACAGGTAAGATTGTTCACTCTTTTTTTCACCAAGGCTGCTATACAATTTTCGGGTATGCCACATAGTCCAAAACCGCCTAACATTATTACAGCGCCATTGGAAATATCTTTTACAGCATCGTCAGCATTTGTAAATACTTTATTCATTCCGCATGTTTTATAGTGTCTATGGCTTTTTTTCTGATAAGTTCTTCTTTTTTTACAGCTTTATTTTCGGGTTGATAGGTTGGTGAGTTAACAGGTCTTTGCTGACGCACAATCATGGTGTCTAAAATATCTTTAAACTTATCTTTATGCTCCATGTAGTATTGATAGCTTTTGTAAAACTGTTCTTTTGAAACGCCATGTTGATTAAAAACTTTTTGCTGGAGCTTTGCACTTTCCAAATTAAGGTTAAGCGAAGTATCCTGTCTTAAAATTTCATTGGCATAGGCATCGGCTCTAAAATAGTCCCATAGAACCGCCTGCATCTTTTCGGGCTTCAAAATATTTTTTGAAGCATTGTTATTGGAGCAAGCAGCAAAAAAAACAACTATACTAAAAAAAAATAAACGCATTATTTCAACTGTTCTTTATAAGCCAAAGAATTTGTAAGATCAATTTTTGCGAGCAACTCCCTTGCCTGTGCCTTTTCCTGTGGCATAGCTTTACTGAATATTTTTATTAACTCCGTAGATTTTCCCTGGAAGAAAAACTGGTTAATCATTGTATTGGGATTGTCGTTGTTGAATGTATTCAACAGGTTTAATACATTGAGCATTTCTTTACGGGCTGCATTTTCATCGCTGTACATTTTATCCAATGCATTGCGATAGTAATTGTAATAAACGTCGTGCATGATATTGTAGCGACTGTTAATCATATTCTCAACCAGCCAATAACGGTTTCTAATACCATCAAATGGTTTCCAACCACTAATGCCACGCCCATCGGGTGCATTGTTCACAATGTTTTGTGCCTTTTGAAAAAAAGCATCGCCGCCTCTTGGTGAAAAAGAGAGGTTGTCGAATGCAAGTATAAGATTTGCATAATAGGCAAATACAGCAGTTAAGTTACTCACCAATGCATCGGTGCCGGATACCCTGTTTTCGTTGAATTCAAAAATTTGGAATTCTACATATTTAAAAATTACATTATCGTCTTTAAAATTAATAATGGGCGACAAATACGAAGTATTGAATATGGGCCTCGCAGCTTGAATTGTAAGTGAAGCCGTATATACATTTGTTTCGGAGGTTTGCTCCAGGTTCAAAAAGAAATTACAATCAATTTTTTCGTTGGCTGTATAAGATTCTGTTGACCATTTTCTATTGTTCAAAAAATTGGTCAATGCTGTTTGTAAGGTTGTAAATGTGTTTCTATTTACATTATTACTCACCCTGTTGGCTGCTACGGTAACTCTTGCATTTAATTCCTGGGCATAGGCACCTGAAGTTATAAATACAAATGCTATCGAAAAAAATATTTTATTCATTGCAATAATCTATAATGGTATTTACAATATCTGCTGCCACTTCTTTTTTTGACTTGGTTTCAAAAGTTCTTTCGCCACCTCTTTTATCAAAAATAGTGATTTTGTTGCTGTCAACTCCAAAGCCTGCGCCTGCATCGTTGAGAGAATTTAAAACAATGAGGTCGGCATTTTTTGTTTGCAGTTTTTGCAGCGCATTTAGTTTTTCGTTATTTGTTTCCAATGCAAAGCCCACCAGGCATTGGCCGTTTTTTTTCTTAGTACCCAAATGCTTTAAAATATCCTCATTCTTCACCAATTCAATGGTAAGTGTCTCTTCTTTCTTTTTTATTTTTTGATTTGCTTTTTCCATCGGTCGGTAATCGGCCACGGCAGCACTCATGATGGCCCAGTTTACCCTATCAAACTTTTGTACACATGCATCAAACATTTGTTGTGCACTTTCCACCCTTGTAACCTCAATTCCGGGCGGTACTTTTTCGGCAGAAGGGCCCAATACCAAATGTACTTTTGCTCCCCTGTTTTGTAATTCAGTTGCCAAAGCAATTCCCATTTTGCCCGAAGAAGCATTGCCAATAAAACGTACCGGGTCTATGGCTTCATGTGTTGGGCCGGCTGTAATTAAAACCGTTTTATCTTTCAGGCTTTCTTTCTTAAAAAAAAAATTACGAAGCCATTCTACCAATTCTTCTGACTCGGCCATTCTTCCATCTCCCACTAAGCCACTTGCCAATTCACCGGAGTTTACAGGAATGATGTGATTGCCGTACGAAGCAATGGTTAATAAATTTCTTTTAGTTGATGGATGATGCCACATGTCTTCATCCATGGCCGGGGCAACTACCACCGGGCAGGTAGCTGAAAGATAAACGGCCATTAAAAGATTATCACAATTGCCGGCAGCCATTTTACTTAGAGTATTGCAACTAAGTGGAGCAATCAACATAATATCGGCCCAGCGGCCCAGCATCACATGATTGGCCCATGCATTATTATCGGCAATCTTACTCAATACTTCTTGTTTCGACAGGGTGCTTAGTGTAAGTGGTGAAACAAATTCCGATGCAGATTCGGTCATTACCACTTTTACCTCTGCACCTGCTTTAATGAGCAATCTTACGAGGCTTGCAGTCTTATAAGCAGCAATGCTACCGGTAATGCCCAACAATATTTTTTTGCCTTGTAACATAAATGAAAAACGACCCGCATTGGTGCGGGCCGTTAAAAATAAAACTTCTTATTTAAATGTACCTTAATTCAACAAATTATTAACTGAAAAGGTCTTCATCGTTCTTGCGATAATACACTTTATCTTCAATAAACTCAGTGGTTGCAAGCAAGGCCGGGTTAGGCATACGCTCATACGCACGTGAAATTTCAATTTGCTCTTTGTTTTCATGAATTTCTTCAAGACTGTCGGTATGGCTGGCAAACTCTTCGAGCTTATTGTGCAACTCTTCTTTAATTGAAATATTAATTTGGTTTGCACGTCTTGCTATAATATTTATAGATTCGTACAAATTGCCGGTTTTATCTTTTAGTTCAGATAATTTTTTTGGCTCAACAACGCTGCTGGTATTAGCGCTTAGCTGACGACGCAGTTTGCTCATTTTTTATTTCGTTTATTTTATTATTACTTAATGTTACGTACTCTTCAGCTTCCTTTAGTTTTTTGCTTTCCGGATATCTGTCCACAAAATCCTGATATTCGGTAGCAACTTTTTCAAAGCGTTCAATTTGCTTATCTAAAATACTCATTTTCGCAAAACGATAGTAGGATTTAACTACCATCAATTTATAGTCTTCACCCGATTCCGACTCAGGATATTTATTCAGCAATGCATCAAATGCTATTGCTGCAGCCCTAAATTTTTCTAAATTATAATACAACTGAGCAGTCCTGTACTCCTTCAATTCCAACTTCTTCCTGCTTAAATCTATTATTTCTGTAGCCTCTTTATTTCTTGCCGAACCCGGATGTTGGTTAATAAAGGTCTGCATCATATTCATAGCCTTTATGGTATTCACCTGCTCCAACTCCAACTTAGGGCTTTGCTTATAAAAAGAATAAGCCCTCATATAATCTATTTCCTCGGCCCTGGCGCTGTTTGGAAATACTTCAAGATATCCCTTGAACATATTTTCTGCATCCCGGTACATTCCCTGGTTGTAAAAAGTATAAGCGTATTTATAATATAACTCCTCAAACTTTTCACTTCCCTTAAACGCCGGAAATAGACCTTCGTAAAGCTGCTGAGCATACCTGTATTTCTTTTTGGCGTAATACTCATCGGCCTTAGTTAGTTTAAAGTTATCGTCTTTACTTTTCTCAACTTTGGCAAATTTCCCGCAGGAAATAATTGAAAAGGAAAACAAAACTACCCAAACTACAATTTTAGCTGACTTCATAAAGGATGGCAAAATTAACTGATTTTGGCCAAAAATGAACGTATTTTTAATAATTGCCAAAATTGAACTGTTAAGGCTTTTGTAAAGCAAGGATTTTTAAGCCCCAATTTTGAATAATTTTGCTGCCAATCAATAAAATATGAGTTCATTTTCAATTGCCATACATGGCGGAGCCGGTACTCTTTTGAAGGAAGATATAAGCCCCGAACTGGAGCAGGCCTATACCAATGCATTGAATGAAGCTTTAGAAGCCGGGTATAAAATATTAGATCAAAAAGGTACAGCCCTCGATGCGGTGGTTGCTGCCACCGTAAGCCTCGAAAACAATATATTGTTTAATGCCGGCCGTGGCTCGGTTTTTACTAAAAAAGGATTGCATGAAATGGATGCCTCGGTAATGGAAGGCCATACCCTTGGAGCAGGTGCCGTGGCTGGCGTTAAAAACATAGTAAACCCCGTGTTACTTGCCAAAGAAGTAATGCTCCATAGCGACCATGTTTTTTTATGTGCCGAAGGCGCTACCGAATTTGCATTAAAGAGAGGTATTGCTATGGCAGGTGATGATTATTTTTTTTCTGAATTTAGGTACAATCAATGGAAGGCCATGAGAGACAATGATGGCTATGCATTGGACCATTCGCAACAAGGTGTGGAACAATTGATGAAAGATAAAAAATTTGGAACAGTGGGTGCTGTGGCATGCGATGCTTTTGGCAATATTGCTGCGGCCACCAGCACCGGCGGAATGACCAATAAAAAATATGGCCGCATTGGCGATAGCCCCGTTATTGGTGCTGGCACTTATGCCAACAACCAAACTTGCGCTATTAGTTGTACCGGCCATGGAGAACCATTTATAAAAGCTGTGGCGGCTTACGATGTAAGTTGCAGAATGCAATACAAGGGTTTAACTTTGCAGGAAGCTATGAATGAAGTGGTGCATGAAAATTTAATAAAATTGGAAGCTGAAGGTGGAATGATTGGAGTTGATGCACAAAACAATATAAGTATGCAGTTTAATAGTGCCGGAATGTACAGGGCAATGAAAAAGAGTACAGGCGAATATTTTACTGCTATTTACAAATAATATTTTGATAGATACTTTATGAAAAAATATGCCATCATAGTAGCCGGAGGTAGCGGCAGTAGAATGCAAAGCAGCATCCCTAAGCAGTTTATGATGCTTAAAGAAAAGCCGGTTTTATATTATACCTTGGATGTATTCCTGCGTTCTTATGCCGATATGAACATTGTACTTGTGTTGCCCGAAGAATACATTGCTACCGGCCAGGAAATAATTGATGCTTACTTCAATTACGATAGAATAAAAATTACAACCGGGGGACGAACCCGTTTTCACTCTGTGCAAAATGGTTTAAAACTGGTAGAAGGCGAGTCGATTGTATTGGTACATGATGCAGTAAGATGTTTGTTGGATGTATCGCTTATACATAGCTGTTATGAGGCTGCATTTGAGTTTGGTGCGGTGGTGCCAGCCATTGCATGTAAAGACAGTGTTCGCATCATTAATGAAGATGGAAGTAATGAATCGGTGGAAAGACGCCACGTAAGATTAGTGCAAACGCCTCAAGCATTTTTGAGCACAATTTTAATTCCTGCTTATTCTATAGACTATAAAGACCGGTTTACCGACGAAGCTACCGTAGTAGAAGCTTTTGGCATGAAGGTGAAATTAATTGAAGGCGACGAACGAAATATTAAAATCACCCGGCCCGAAGACCTGGAATTGGCAAACCTGTTGATGCAATAAACATTTGCTATTTTTTTAACCATCTTATCCAAAAGGGCAAGCGGTTTATTTTCACCCGGGGATACATTTTTATTTCGGGAGAAAACTTTTTGTAAAATGTAGCAACGGCAGGAATATCCGAGCCCTCAAAGTCGAATAACAAATTACTGCCTGCATACTTTCTTATCAACTCATCTATCAACACATGTTGTGCATTTGCATTTCTGCCTGCTTCGTTTGGCGCTGCACAGATATAATAAATGCGCTTAGTATCTTTTCCCAAAAATGCCGCCGATACTAATTGCCCTTCGGCATTTGTTAAACCTACTGTTAGGCCTACCCCTTGCTGAATGGCTTTATTTCCTGCTTCAATAAAACTATTGAAAATATCATCGCTTATTTTTTCATTCAACGAGCCATAAGCATTTTTAAAAAAACTAACTACTTTTTCCAGGCCTATATCTTCCACAAAGTTTAAATGATATTGGGCTGCCTGCCGCAGGTTTTTCTTTGCATCTTTTGAATAGTTGTTTTCAATTAAATGATACAGTTGGTTTAACGGTAAAATATAATTTACTCTTTGCAAAACATTGGTACATTCATTTGCCTCCGGCAATACATTCCCTTCATTTAAACTTAAATCTATATAAGAAAAATGTTTTGGGATAGCTTTCAAAAAACAATTAACCATTTGGTTGCTAATTTCAAGAGAAGATATAATGCCGGTTTGTCCAATAAAAAAAGGAGTATAAATGTATTGAATGCCCCATTTATTTTTGTGCGGCAGAGGCATTACATAATCGTAGTCGCCCAACACTAAAGCATCCCAGGTACACATGGCATCTAAAAAAAAACTTCTACAGTAGATAAACCCGTTGGGTGAATTTTCAATGGTACTATCCCATTTAGTTTTATCTATTTGGCCATGCCTGAGGTATTGAATATTATTACTCAAAACGGCGACTGAGGTATTATTTTCTTTAAAGAAATATTTTGTACATCTATGCTAATCGAAATGGTGCGCCAGAATCTTTTCTCTGTAATGGTGCTTTTAAAATAGTCGGAATACACTTTACTGTATATGAGCGGCACATAAATATTTACCGAGTTGTCTAATAAACTCAATTGCAAACCGGCATCGTACAGTAGCCTGGGAGTTCCCGAGTTTTTCTTCCAGGCATCGGAATAGGTTCCTATATCTGCAAAAACTTTCACCGGTAATTTAATGGGCAACATTTCAAATGGATTGACTGCTTTAGGAATATCGCCATTAAAATTAATGGCTCCTAACCAATCATCTGATTTGCCAATTTTATTACTCAGTAAATCTGTTCTTACTTTAAAGGCGCCATCCCTAATCATTATTTGCTGGTTAGCTATGCCATCAAATTCATTTCTGCCATAAAAATAATTCTGGTAATTGTAATCTTCATACCCCTTTGGCCCGGTCATATTTAGGTGATACCTATCGGTTTCAAATTGTGTAATAAAAGTTTTGTTGCCGGTATAAAAAAACTTTCCTGCAAAGAGCCGAACATTCATTCCACCTTCTTCAGCATAATTAAAAAAGTAATTTACAGTAACATCCGTTCTTACAAAACCCTTGCCCTGAGCCGTATTCAATACAGCCTTATAAGGGTACAGTTTTCGGCTATTTTCGGCTACCAACTCCAGTTGGTTCACATACCTTCTTTCTTTAGGATAAGTAATTTCATCAATTAATGTTATCGGATCTCTTTTAAACAACAATTCGGTTTCTTCAATAAAAAATGCTTTCCATTGAATATACTTTTTCAACGTACTTCTTGCATTTTTAGGAGCAAATTCAAACTTTGCAGTAGGAACAATTTTGGTAAAAGGCTGATAATTTTTTTTACCGGTAGAATCTATAAAATGATCTCCGGTGAAATGGGCGGCAGCCAATCCAATCTTTAATCGCTGCCCATTATCTCCTGGATAAAAATTGTAAGCAATATTACCCATGCCATTCAATTGCTTTGAGCCCGAAGCAAACATGGGTGTAACCAAAAAATTAAACCTCGATGCAGGTAAATTATAATTATGTACCAATGCACCCAACATTAGTTTATCGTAAAAATTAAATCCAATGGCAGGAGCAAACGATATATAATGGTACTTATCCGTTTCTTTCAAACTGAAAAAACTTGTAAGCTTTATCTTTTTTTTCTGCTCCGGAAAAATTGGCCCCTTTTGATGCAGCTTTAAAAAAATAGGCTCCAATTTTTTTCCGCTTATTTCTTCTGCCAACGCTTTAAAATCTTCGGGGTATGGATGCTTAAACTGCCAGTGGCTGAAATAAGTTTTCATTACCGAATCAAAAAGAGCGATGCCCAATTCTTTTTCTAACAACTGCATCCATTGAGCCGTTTTTTCATACGCTACCAAATTGTAATTGTATGTGGTAAAATTTTCCGAAGCCGTTTCAATAGGTTGATCTTTTTTTATGTTTACCACAGTGCTGAGCAAAGTGGCAGTAATATCATCGGGTTCACGCTTTTTTATAAATTGACTATTTGAATTTATTACATCTGCACCCCCACTATTATATCTGTACAATCCATACCGCTTATCGTAATAGCTGTTCATGCCTTCGTCCATCCATGGATGCTTTCTTTCATTACTACCTAAAATGCCCTGAAACCAATTGTGCCCCACTTCATGATTAATTAAAAAATCGAGTGCTTTTTCATTTTGCGAAGCCGATAAAATAGTTATGGTTGGATATTCCATTCCGCCATAGCTTGCATGGCTTCCTGCAGGTTCCTCCACCACGGTTACTACCGGGTAAGGATACTCGCCAATCCATTGACTTTTTGTTTTAACTGCCTGCTTAATCAATTCTATTCCATTGAGCCAACTTTTTTCACTCCTGGGAAAATGGAAAATATTTACATCTATTATTTTCGATTGCAATTGCAATGTATCATGCTTAACTACATAATCTTTACTGGCAAACCATGCAAAGTCGTGTACATTGTCTTGTGCAAACAGCAATGTTTGCATGGTGTCGGCTACATTTTTTGAAAGCATTTTACCGGTAGCAGCTACTTTGTAAGCTTCGGGCAATGTAATGGTTACATTATAATTTCCAAACTCACTGTAAAATTCACCCTGGTCTAAATATGGCATTGGATGCCATCCTTTTTTATCGTACACCGCAGGTTTTGGATACCATTGAGTCAACTGAAAAGAATTACCCACATGCCCACTTCTTGAAAAAACATGAGGAATTTTTACATTAAACGGCGTTTGAATTGTAATGGAAGTGCCCGGTGCTAAAGGTTTCGGCAATATTAATTGCACAATATCCTGGTGCCGTGGATGATCTTTTATTTCTGCCACTTCATCATCCACTTTAAAATTAAGCCGGTTAATATATCCCTTGTTTTCTTCTTTACTAAAATAAAAATCGGTTCGCCCATTCCCCAGCAATTGATCGCTTAAAGCGGTTCTATCATTTTTATATGCATTCGGCCAAAGATGAATCCATATATAATGCAAAGTATCCGGCGAATTGTTTTTATACCGCATACTAATATTTCCGTTAAGCGTATTGGCAGTATCGTTAAGCGTTGCTTTAATATCAACATCTACCTGTTGTTGCCAATAGTTAGTTTGTGCATGTACAACAGCACTAATCAATAAAGAAAATAACAGCAGCAGTTTTTTCAAAATAAATGGTTTATCCCAAAAATAATAATTAATACGCTTTAAAAGCAATTAGCAAGAGCAAGCATAGCCGGATAATTTTTTTGATACCGGCATTGGTTCAATGAGCAACTGTAGTGGCGTCGCAATCCGTTCATCGGAAGTAATTCTATGTATCTTTTATTGAAGCGGGAAATTATAAACAGTCATTATTTACCCTTGCCATCCATAATTATTTGCAGGGTGTGAATCATTATTTTAAAATCCAATGCAAGGCTGGCGTTTTCTACATACATTAAATCATAGGGCATGCGTTCAATCATTTCTTCAACGGATGATGCGTAGCCAAACTTTACCATACCCCAACTGGTAAGGCCGGGTTTTACTTTAAACAGGTATTTATATTCCGGATTACGTTCAATCAATTGATCTATGTAAAATTTCCTTTCGGGCCTGGGTCCTACCAGGCTCATTTCGCCTTTTAAAATATTCCACAGTTGAGGCAATTCATCCAAGCGCCATTTACGCATTACTTTGCCCCATTTTGTAATACGCACATCGGTTTCGCTGCTTAACTGCGGACCATCCTTTTCTGCATCGGCTACCATTGACCTGAATTTGTACATGGTAAATGCTTTGCCTTTGTACCCAATTCTCTCTTGCCTGTATATAATGGAACCCGGTGAACTTATCAGCAATCTAATAATGGTGAACAACATTAAAGGCGAAAGAATAATTAACCCCACAATGGCAACAATAAGGTCAATCATTCTTTTAAGATTTTGTTGCCAACCCGGCATTATGCCCGAATGCACATCAATGAGCGGCACACCCAACACATTGTTGGTTTGCAAGGAGCCGCTTATAATATCCACCGTATCGGGTGTCATTTTAATATTTACATTCTTATCGCTAAGGTTTCTAAAAATAGCGGTTATATGTTCTCTTTCATTTTTATTAACGGTAATAATTACCTCTTCAATTTTTTCATCTTTTAAAATGCTGCTAAGATTGTCGGCGCTGTTGTGAATTTTAATATCCGATGGGAAACTATTGATCGATTGGCCATTGGTATTTACAAAGCCGGTTATATGGTAACCCCTACCGGCATCGCTTTTAATAAACTGTTGATACAATTCAAATGCCCTGTTTTGGGAGCCCAGCAATAAAACATTAAATCCAACTTTGCCTTTTTTAAGTTGTGTTCGAATAATGCGTAAAAAAATTAACCTGCACAATAAAGTAAGAAAGAATACAGGAATTAATAAACTAAAATATTCCTTGTAATAAATCATGTTGTTCGACTGTGGGTTTTTCAAAATAAAGAAAAACAAAAGGCCCAGACTACCAACAATGCTCACTATAGCAGTACGTGCAAGCTCTGTAAAGCCCGATTTATTGTAGATATCGTTGTATGCACCGCTTAAAAAGTGAAGGCTTATCCAACCCAAACTGTATAAAAGCAAGCCTACATAAAAGCCGGGTGGAATTATAAAATGATAATCGTAAATAACGGTACGCAGGTAATAAAAACAAAGCCAGGTTATAATTGACACTAAAATGTCGGCTGCAATAAACCAGGCTATATGTATGCGGGGTTGTTTCAAAATAAACTTTGCAGCAATGAGGGTTTTAAAGTTGCCTGTCTTTTATTTTCTCTAATATTTGATGTGCCACATCCATAGCCCTAAAGCCATCAATAATACTTACAGGCGTTTCGGTGTTGTTGGTTATTGCATTTTTAAACGCCTCCAATTCCATTAATATGGCATTGCCATCTTTAACTTCGGGGTTGGCAATGGCAATCGTTTTTTTGCCATTATTAGTTTCAATGTCAAATGTAAAAACGCTTTTATCACCAGGTGAATCAATGCGAATAACTTCAGCTTTCTTTTCCAAAAAATCTATACCTATATATGCATCTTTTTGAAACAGTCTTATTTTCCTCATCTTCTTCATTGATATTCTGCTGCTGGTTAAATTAGCCACACATCCATTGTCGAACTCAATGCGAACGTTGGCAATATCCGGCGTATCGCTCATTACTGCCACACCATTGGCAGAGATATAACTAACATTGCTTTTTACAATATGAAGAATAATGTCAATGTCGTGAATCATCAAATCGAGAATTACACTTACATCTGTACCTCTTGGATTAAACTGTGCCAGGCGATGCACTTCAATAAACATAGGATTTAGCTGATGTTTCTCCAGTGCAATAAAAGCAGGATTAAATCTTTCAACATGGCCTACCTGAAATTTTACATTTGATTCTTTAGCCAACTTGAGTAATTCTCTTGCTTCATCCATTGTATTGGCCAACGGTTTTTCTACAAAAACATGCTTGCCTTTTTTTAAAGCCGTTTCACATAAATTAAAATGAAAAACAGTGGGTGCTACTATATCTACTGCATCACATGCATCCATTAAATCTTCGGCCTGTTCAAATCTTTTGAGGTTGTATTTTTCTTCAACTGCTGCTGCATTTTTATCATCGGGATCAAAAAAACCAACCAAATCAACATCGGTAATCTCTTTCCAATTATTCAAATGAAATTTTCCCAAATGGCCAACACCAAAAACACCAACTCTGAGCATAAAACAATTTTAAATTAAATTTTTATAAGCATTTAAATTGCAGGGTTTGACTGTTCGGTAGGCAACTCTTCCCAAAAGCCCATCTTACCAAATTTTGCTATTCGTTGGTTTACCCTTTCAACTGCAGGAATTTGTTTTAACTCCTGAATGGTTGGAATCAAATAGTTTTTGAGCAAAGAAGCAGCTTCTTCATAATCCCAATGTGCGCCTCCTAAAGGTTCGGGAATTACAGCATCTACCAAACCAAATTGTAGCATGTCTTTTCCGGTAAGTTTTAATTGCTCGGCTGCTATTTCTTTTTTATCCCAACTGCGCCACAAAATACTGCTACAGCTTTCGGGAGAAATTACTGTATACCATGTATTTTCCATCATCACTACCCTATCGCCCACACCAATGCCTAAGGCACCACCGCTAGCTCCTTCACCAATAATTACACAAATTACCGGAACCGTAAGGCCAACCATTTCAAAAATGTTTCGGGCTATGGCTTCACCCTGTCCTCTTTCTTCTGCTTCCAATCCGGGATATGCACCAGGGGTATCAATTAAAGTAATAATGGGTTTATTAAATTTTTCTGCAAGCTTCATCAAGCGTAACGCCTTACGATAACCTTCGGGATTGGCCATACCAAAATTTCTAAGTTGCCGGGTTTTAGTATTATTACCTTTTTGCTGGCCAATAATCATTACTGTTTCATCGCCCAATTGTGCAAAGCCACCTACCATTGCTTTATCGTCTCTCACATTTCTATCACCATGCATTTCTATAAAATTGGTACACATATTATCTATATGCCTTAGCGTATAGGGCCTATCCGGATGTCGGCTCAACTGCACCCTTTGCCAAGGGGTAAGATTTTCTGTAAGACTTTTTTTGGTTTCAATTATTTTTTGCTCGATAGCACTAATGGGGCCGCTATAATCTACTTTAGATTTTTCCTGGCTTTTTTTGAGTTGTTCTATTTCGTCGTAAAGATCTTTTATTGGCTTTTCAAAGTCGAGAAACTGCCTGTTTGCTAGTTGTGGCATACTATTAATTATAGAATTAATATTGAAATAATGTGTAAGATAATTTGTAAAAATAGAGCATACAATTTTTTTTAAAAAGTTTTGTTTGTCAAAAAATAATTCCCTTATCTTTGCCCTCCCGAAAAACAAGGCAACTTGTCTATGGAAAGCAAAAAAGGATTGGTAGTTCAGTTGGTTNNGGTTCGAGTCCCGTCCAGTCCGCAAAAAAAGGACAAATCATTTTGAATGGTTTGTCCTTTTTTCTTTTATGTAAGATAAAATTCTCTAAACAATTTTACCTTTTCAAAAAATCAGTTAATCTTTTTTCTTACTACCTACTGCAATATAATAAATAGGGATACCTGCCAAAACAATACCCAACCCCCAGGTGGCATAAGTAGGTTTGTACCATATTAATAAAATACAAAACGCAAGTGCCATTAAAATGTAAATGGCAGGCAATACAGGGTAGCCAAACGCTTTGTAAGGCCTTTCAATATCGGGTTGTTTTTTTCTTAAAATAAAAATACCCAATATAGTGAGTGCATAAAACAACACTACTACAAAAGAAATCATATCTAACAAATCGCCGTATTTGCCACTTAGGCAAAGTAAGGATGCTACTGCACATTGAATCCATAAAGCAAACTCCGGCACCTGGTATTTATTGAGTGTGCCGGTTTGTTTAAAAAACAATCCGTCTTTTGCCATGGTATAATACACTCTTGCACCTGATAATATCAATCCGTTGTTGCAGCCGAAAGTGGAAATCATTATCATTACTGCAATTACATATTTGCCCATATCACCCCAAATTTCATTGGCTGCGGAAACCGCTACCCTATCTTGTGGTGAACTGGCAATTTCATTTAAAGGCAACACACTTATGTACATTAAATTAGCAGATACATAAATCACCGTTACAATAAGCGTTCCCAGAAATAAAGCCATGCCAATATTGCGCTGTGGATTTTTTACTTCACCGGCAATAAAGGTTACATTGTTCCAGGCGTCGCTGCTAAAAATAGACCCCACCATTGATGCTGCAATGGCACCCAGCATGGCACTTCCAAAAACACCGCCTACAATAGTACCTTCTTCACTACGGTGAGTCATTGTCCAGGCATCGGCCCAGTTGGCATTCCACACATCGGCTTTTGCGGCCAATAAAAATCCAAAAACAATCAACCCAAAAAGCGATAATAATTTTACAACGGTAAATGTTGTTTGAATAAACTTACCGTTTTTAATCCCTTTGGTATTTATATAGGTGAGTAGAATAATTAAAACAATGGAAACAAATTGTGCGGGGTAAATTTTAAAAATTCCAATTTGTGTTATTATATTTTCGTCTCTTATATCCAATGCCGGAATAAAGGTTCCTAAAAATTTTGAGAAAGCCACCCCTACCGCTGCAATGGTTGCAGTTTGAATTACAGCAAAAAAACTCCAGCCATATAAAAATCCGGCAAGTGGATTAAAAGCTTCTTTGAGGTAAACATATTGTCCGCCGGCCTTTGGATACATAGAACTTAACTCACCATAACTAAGTGCTGCAGTTAGTGTCATAAAACCTGTAATGAGCCATACAGCTATGAGCCAGCCGGCACTGCCTACCTGCCTGGTAATATCGGCACTCACAATAAAAATACCTGAGCCAATCATAGAACCGGCAACAATCATAGTTGCATCCATTAAACCAAGCGATGGTTTAAAGCCTTGTGTAGTTTCAGCCATAAAGAGGCGGTTAAGTTTTAGTAATAAAAAATCCCAGTACAAAAATGACCGGGATTGAAGATAAATATTTCTTTTAGTAATTATTTATTTCCTTCTGCAAGTTTTTTATTCATACCCTCTACTACATCGGCAGTAATATTAAGTGTGGAATCTTTATAGGCCATATAATCGAGGCCTGTACCGGCAGTTAAAATGTATAAGTACTTTTTTTCTTTATTATAATCGTTCAAAAACTCTTTCATTTTCTTTTGAATATCTTCCATCACTTTATAACTTTTTTCACTAAGTTTTTGCGTTAGGTTCTGTTTTCTTTGATCAATTTCCTGTTGTTGGCTATACAATTTTGTTTGAAATTCTTCGGCCATTTGCTGTGTAATGGCATTGCCATTCTTTTTTATAAAATTATTTTTTTGAGCTTCTAAATTTTTATACCCGTTTTCCCATTCCGTTTCAATGGCTTTTTGTTCGCTTTCTAATTCCTTTCGTTTTGTTTTAATAAAAACAATTTTTTCGTTTAGAGAATCGAGGTCCACATAAGCAATGGGTGCATTGCCTGCCTGAGAAACACTATTGGAACCCACCACAGTTTTTACAACAGGGCTTGAATTGTTTTTTGCTGAAAAAACATAGTAGTACAAAAAGCCTACTGCCAGTACTAAAACAACATTTAAAATGGTAGAAATATTCTTCATCAGATTTTATTTAGTAAAGCAGCAAGATAAGCCGTTTGGCGAAACGAACCATCTGTATAAAATAAATTTTTGAAAGGCTTAACGGATTATAAATTGAAGGTTTTTTGCTACTTTGTTAAACAAAACAAAAGCAATATGGATCTATCGAAAGTTTTTGCCAACAATACCAATTGGATAGCCGGGAAATTACAAAAAGACCCTGCATATTTTGAAGATCTGAGTAAAGGACAAACTCCCGAAATATTATATATAGGCTGTTCCGATAGCAGGGTTTCGGCTGAGGAGTTGATGGGCCTGCAACCCGGCGAGGCATTTATACATAGGAATATTGCAAACATGGTAATTAGTATTGATTTGAATGTAATGAGTGTTTTAAATTATGCAGTTAGACATCTTAAAGTAAATCATGTGGTTGTTTGCGGACATTATTTTTGTGGTGGTGTAAAAGCGGCCATGCAGGCACAAGACTTAGGCATACTTAATCCATGGCTAAGAAACATTAGAGATGTGTATCGAATTCACAAAAGCGAATTAAATGCAATAGCTGATGAAAATGCCCGCTACAACCGATTGGTAGAACTGAATGTACAAGAGCAATGTGTAAACCTATTAAAAACGGCTGCAGTGCAGGATGCTATTAAACACCGTGGATTAGAGGTACATGGTTGGGTATTTGATATAAAAAGCGGCAAATTAATTGACCTGACTCTTGATATTGACCATTTATTAAAGGGTATTATGGAAATATATGATTTGGGTGATTGACTCATTTTGAAATAAAAAAAATCCCACAATTATTTTAAGAAACTGTGGGAAGAATTTTTATAAGTAATTTTTATAATTGTTCGAACCTTGCCTGGAAGAATCTGAGATACTTGGGTTCGTAAATCATTTTTAATCCTTTAATTTTTTTACGACGTTCGAAAACTCTTGCTGCAGATTCTGCAATTACATCCATATGAGCCTGTGTATATACCCTGCGTGGTATGGTAAAGCGAACCAGCTCCAACTTTGGAAAATAATTTTCACCATTGGGTTTTCGGCCAGCCGAAACTACTCCTCTTTCCATTGTTCTTACTCCTGAATCGAGATACAATTCGGCCGCAAGAGTTTGTGCCGGATACTCATGCTGTGGAATATGAGGAAGCATTTTTTTTGCATCCACAAAAATTCCATGCCCTCCTATTGGCTTCACAATTGGCACTCCATACTTCATCATTTGTTCGCCCAGATAAATTACTTGTCCAACTCTTGCTCGAATATGATTGTCGTTTACACTTTCTTTAATTCCTATGGCCATTGCTTCCATATCACGGCCTGCCAAGCCTCCATAAGTGTGCAAGCCTTCATACACCACTACCATATTTCTTGCTTCTTCAAATACATCCCATTCATTGGTTGCCATAAAGCCTCCTATATTTACCAATGCATCTTTTTTTGCGCTCATGGTTGCACCATCGGTAAGTGAACAAATTTCTTTTACAATTTGCTTAATTGATTTTTTGCTGTAACCCTTTTCTAATTGCTGAATAAAATAAGCATTCTCTGCCACCCTTGTCATGTCGTGGATAATTCGAATGCCATATTTCTTTGTGAGTGTCCTAAGTTCTTTTAGGTTTTTAATACTAATGGGCTGGCCTCCTGCCATGTTCACACTGGTGGCAATACACACATAGGGAATTTTTTGAGCACCGTGTTTTTTTATCAAAGTTTCGAGTTTGTTCAAGTCAACATTTCCTTTAAAAGGAAATTCATTGGCTGAGTCGTGTGCTTCTTTAATGATAATATCTTCAAACCTGCCGCCTGCCAATTCCTGGTGGAGACGAGTAGTAGTAAAATACATATTGCCGGGAATGATATCGCCTTTCTTAATTAAAATCTGCGACAGTATATGTTCGGCACCACGACCCTGGTGTGTTGGAATTAAATATTTATAACCATATACTTCTTTCACTACATCTTCCAAATGATAATAGTTGCTACTTCCGGCATAGGCTTCATCTCCCAACATCATGCCGGCCCATTGTTGATCACTCATGGCAGATGTACCACTATCGGTTAATAAATCAATATATACATCTTCAGACTTCAATAAAAAAGTATTTAATCCTGCTTCTTTCAAAGCTTTTTTTCTTTGAGCAGGTGTAGTCATTTTGAGCAATTCTACCATTTTAATTTTAAATGGTTCGGCCCAACTGTTTTTTGATATTTGTTTCATAAAAAATTTATTTAACAGGTTTTAGTTTGGCAGTAAAATGACGTAGCAATGATGCTTCTTCCAATATCTCCAATCCTTTTAATGTATTTCGATTTTTGAAAACTTCAATGATTACTTCGGCTACATAATCAATATGGCTTTGTGTATACACTCTTCTTGGTATGGCAAGCCGTACTAACTCCAATTGTGCCGGAATTAATTTTTGATGAGTATCGTATTTACCAAACATGAGTGAGCCAATTTCCACAGCCCTTATTCCGCCTTCTTCATACAATGCACATACCAATGCCTGCCCCGGATATTGTTCTACCGGAATATGAGGAAGAAAAGATTTTGCATCGAGGTAAACGGCGTGCCCGCCACCGGGTTGCATTACCGGAACTTCTGCAGCAATTAATTTCTCGGTTAGGTATTCAATACTTCTAATTCTGTATTGCAGGTAATGCTCGTCCAATACTTCGTTTAATCCAATGGCAATTGCTTCAAGGTCTCTTCCGGCAAGGCCTCCATAGGTTGGAAAACCTTCGGTGATAANNGCAAAGGCATCTTTTTTAGCACTCATGGTACAACCATCGGCATAAGAAAACATTTCGTTTGCAATTTCTCTTGCAGTTTTGTGCTGATATCCTTCTTCTCTCAACTTTATGAAATAAGCATTCTCTGCAAAGCGACATGCATCTATAAAAAGAGGAATGTTGAATTCATCGCAAATATTTCTAACGGCTTTAATATTCTGCATACTTACCGGTTGGCCTCCGCCTGAGTTGTTGGTAACCGTTATAATCACCATGGGAATATTTTGTGCACCTTTTTCTAAAATGGTTTTATACAAAGCTGCTATATCAATATTACCTTTAAAAGGAGCCGGCACAGTGGGCTTTTTACCTTCTTCGCATAATAAGTCAATTCCTTCTGCACCGGAAAATTCAATATTGGCCCTGGTGGTATCAAACAGGGTATTGCTTAAAAAATATTTTCCTTTTCCACCCGTAACGCTAAATAGAATTTTCTCTGAGGCTCTTCCCTGGTGAGTGGGAATTACCTGAGGCATGTGTGTAATATCCTGCACCGATTTTTTAAATTCATAATAACTGGGGCTTCCTGCATAAGACTCATCGCCCTTCATTATACCAGCCCATTGCTGGCTACTCATGGCACTTGTGCCACTATCGGTTAACAAATCTATCAGCACATCTTTTGAATCAATTAAAAAAGAATTGTAGTGTGCGTTTTTAAGAATTTCTTTTCTTTCTTCGGTTGTATTAAAATAAATAGGCTCAACCGACTTTATACGAAACGGCTCTATGATGGTTTTCATCAAAAAAAAAATTTATATCCGCATTGGATAGTTAAACAATAAAATAAAATGTAGAATAGTAGGATGATATGGAAGAAGGCTGTTAGGTTGGCCTGCGGATGATATTTTTGAATATGAGAAGGTTCATAAAATATGGAACAAAGCTAACACAGGCCTCATAAACAAAAACATGATTGTACTCATACTGAAATTAAAAACAAAATTTCGAAGCCGTCATTTTTGGGATAACACAAGAAATTTATCCGCCCTTCAATCGACAATACTTAATTATCGAAAAATAAAAAAGGAGTAAGCTTTTTGACTTACTCCTTTATTCAATTTGATTGGTTAAAATTATTCTTCGTCGTCGAAGCTCATAGCTTCTTTGGTAGTCATTAGTAACTCGTATTCTTCTTTACTACCCACTATTAAGTTTTCAAATTCACGCAATCCTGTACCGGCCGGAATATGGTGACCTGTAATTACGTTTTCTTTCAACCCAAGCATTGGATCTGCCTTACCCTGGATGGCTGCCGAAGACAACACTTTGGTGGTCTCCTGGAACGATGCTGCTGAAATCCAGCTTTGTGTTCCTAATGAAGCCTTGGTAATACCCAGTAATAATGGTGAGGAAGTAGCAGGCTGTGCATCACGGTACTCTACCAATTTTTTATCGGCTCTGCGAAGAATAGAATTTTCTTCTCTTAATTCACGCAGGGTAACAATTTGGCCTGTACGCAATTTGCTGCTTTCACCATGTTCGGTAACTACTTTTTTATCGAAGATAAAATCGTTTTCGTTGTTAAAGTCCATACGATCTTCTGTATCTCCTTCGAGGAATTTGGTATCACCTGCATCCTCAATAGTTACTTTACGCATCATTTGACGAACGATTACCTCAATGTGTTTATCATTAATTTTCACACCTTGTAAACGGTAAACTTCCTGAATTTCGTTCACTACATAACTTTGTACGGCGAACGGACCTTTAATGGCAAGAATGTCAGCGGGAGCTGTTTGACCATCAGATAATGAAGAACCTGCTTTTACAAAGTCACCATCCTGCACCAAAATTTGGCGGCTCAATGGAACTAAGTATTTGCGAATAACCCCATCTTTTGCTTCCACAATAATCTCTCTGTTACCACGCTTAATAGCACCAAAAGCTACTACGCCATCAATTTCGCAAACTACTGCAGGATTACTTGGGTTACGAGCCTCAAACAATTCTGTTACACGAGGCAAACCACCGGTGATATCTTTCAACTTGCTTAAAACCCTTGGTATTTTAACCAATACCTGTCCGCTTCTCACATCTTCTCCTTCTTCTACAACAATGTGCGAACCTACGGGTAAGTTATACGCTTTTCTTTCTTTACCTTCTACAATAATTGCAGGTAATTTGTTTTTATCTTTTGTTTCGATAACCACTTTTTCACGGTGTCCTGTTTGTTCATCTGCCTCATCTCTGTAAGTAATACCTTCAATCACACTTTCAAAATTAATGCTACCATTTTGCTCAGCAACTATTACGTTGTTGAACGGATCCCAAGTGCAAATCACATCGCCTTTAGTTACCTGCTGGCCATCTTTTACATTAAGGATTGAACCATAAGGTATGTTCATACTATTGAGTAAACGATCCGACTTCACATCAATATTTCTTATTTCACCTGTACGGCCAATTACAACCTGAACTTTTTTGCCTTCTGCATTTTCGGTAGCTACCGTACGCAAACCATCAAATTGTAAAGTACCATCAAACTTAGCAAGTAATGAAGACTCAACCGTAGAAGAGCCGGCAACACCACCCACGTGGAAAGTACGCAAGGTTAACTGAGTACCCGGTTCACCAATTGATTGTGCTGCAATAATACCTACCGCATCGCCACGCTGAGCAAGGATGCCGGATGCAAGGTTTTTACCATAACATTTCACACATACACCACGCTTACTTTCGCAAGTTAATACCGAACGAATTTCAACTGTTTCAATTCCACTTTCTTCTACTTTTCGAGCATCATCGGCACTTATTTCTTTACCTGCCTCAACCAATAACTCATCGGTTACAGGATGGTAAACATCATGCAAAGAAGTACGGCCTTCAATTCTATCGCTCAATGGTTCAATAATATCTTCGTTATCTTTTAATGCAGAGGTTGCAATGCCACGCAATGTGCCGCAATCTTCTTCATTAATAACCACATCTTGTGCTACGTCAACCAACCTACGGGTTAGATAACCGGCATCGGCTGTTTTCAAAGCCGTATCGGCCAAACCTTTACGGGCACCATGCGTAGAAATAAAGTATTCCAATACACTTAAGCCATCTTTAAAGTTTGCCAAAATGGGGTTTTCGATAATCTCACTACCCGATGAACCACTCTTACGAGGTTTAGCCATCAGGCCTCTCATACCACCCAACTGCTTAATTTGTTGTTTACTACCACGAGCACCGGAATCCAACATCATATATACAGAGTTGAACCCTTGTTTATCTGCAGCCAAATCTCTAATTAAGGTTTCGGTAACCCTTGTATCTACACGGCTCCAAATATCAATAATTTGGTTGTAGCGTTCGTTGTTGGTAATTAAACCCATATTGTAGCTGTCCATTACTTCTGCAACTTCGGCCTGGGCATCGTTCACCAATTCCCCTTTAATTTCCGGAATAATTAAATCATTAATATTAAATGACAATCCACCACGGAAAGCCATACGGTAACCTAGTGTTTTAATATCATCCAAAAACTTAGCCGTTACGGGAACACTTGTCCAGTTGATGATATCACCAATAATTTCACGAAGTGCCTTTTTAGTAAGCAATGCATTTACAAAACCTACTTCTTTAGGTACATGCTGGTTAAACAGTACACGACCAACCGTTGTTTCAATCAGTTTATTGGTCAATGTGCCATCGTTATTTCTCCAGTTGGCTTTTACTTTAATATTTGCATGAAGATCAATTTGCTTTTCGTTGTATGCAATTATTACTTCTTCTGCAGAATAAAACGCCTTGCCTTCGCCTTTTACTTTTTCGGTATCGGTTGATTTTTTACCCTTTGTTATGTAATACAAACCAAGCACCATGTCCTGCGAGGGAAGGGTGATGGGAGTACCATTTTGTGGGTTCAAAATGTTGTGCGAAGACAACATTAATAACTGGGCTTCCAAAATTGCGGCATTGCTCAAAGGAACGTGAACCGCCATTTGGTCACCATCAAAATCGGCGTTGAAAGCCGTAGTTACCAATGGGTGCAATTGAATGGCTTTACCTTCAATTAATTTTGGTTGGAAAGCCTGGATGGATAAACGGTGAAGGGTTGGAGCCCTGTTCAACATTACCGGATGGCCTTTCAAAATATTTTCAAGAATATCCCAAATGATGGCTTCTTTTTTATCAACCAATTTGCGGGCACTCTTTACCGTTTTTACAATACCTCTTTCAATGAGTTTGCGAATGATAAATGGCTTAAACAATTCTGCCGCCATATCTTTTGGCAAACCACATTCGTGCATTTTCATTTCGGGGCCTACCACAATCACCGAACGTCCCGAATAGTCAACACGCTTACCCAACAAGTTTTGACGGAAACGGCCTTGCTTTCCTTTCAACACATCGCTCAATGATTTTAATGCACGGCCACCTTCTGCTTTTACAGCATTTGATTTACGGCTATTATCAAACAATGAGTCAATGGCTTCCTGCAACATACGTTTTTCGTTGCGTAGGATAACTTCAGGTGCTTTAATTTCCAACAAACGCTTTAAACGGTTGTTGCGAATAATTACACGACGATATAAATCGTTCAAATCTGATGAGGCAAAACGGCCACCATCTAATGGAACCAACGGACGAAGCTCCGGTGGAATTACCGGAATGTATTGCATTACCATCCACTCCGGACGGTTATTAATTCTTGTGTTAGCATCACGGAAACTTTCTACTACGCTCAAACGCTTTAATGCATCTGCTTTACGTTGTTGAGAAGTTTCGTTGGCCGCTGCATTACGAAGATCGAAACTCAATTGATCAAGGTCTAATCTTTCCAACATGGCGTGCACAGCTTCGGCACCCATTTTGGCTACAAATTTTTCCGGATCTTCATCGGGCAACAACTGGTTTTCTTTTGGCAATGCATCCAAAATATCTAAGTATTCTTCCTCGGTTAAAAGGTCGCCATAGTTTTGGCCTTTATCTGCACGAACACCGGGATTGATTACCACAAAGCGTTCGTAGTAAACAATGGTTTCTAATTTTTTAGAACTCATTCCCAACAGGTAACCAATTTTGTTGGGCAATGATTTAAAGTACCAGATATGTACTACAGGCACCACTAATTTAATATGGCCCATACGTTCACGACGCACTTTCTTTTCTGTTACTTCCACACCGCAACGGTCGCAAACAATTCCTTTATAACGGATACGCTTGTATTTTCCGCAAGCACATTCGTAATCTTTTACGGGGCCAAAAATTCTTTCGCAGAACAAACCATCTCTTTCGGGTTTGTAAGTACGATAGTTAATGGTTTCGGGCTTTAATACTTCACCATAGCTCCTTTCGAGGATAGTATCCGGCGAAGCCAAACCAATTGTGATTTGAGAAAAAGACGACTTTGGACGGTTTTCTTTTTTGAATGCCATGTTATAATTTATATTATTATTTTAGAAATTAAAAGTTGAAAAATTCATAAATTAGTACACATCTATTAATGAATTATTGTGTAAATACAAAGGAAAATATCATCTTCTATAAACCTTTATATCTTTGATTATTTTAGTTCCATAAAATTGACGTTCCTCATTTGTGAAATATGCATGATTTCTATTGCGGTAATATTGTACATCTGTAGATAGTATAGGAGTTTGCCAATGAATAGTTACACCAATGACGCCCTGATAAAATCTGTTGCCAGGTGCTTCGAAAAAAAAAGTTGAATAAGGAATGTGATATTTATTTTTTACATTGATACCCGAAAAGACTGACAAAAATTGTAGGCCACCCATATTGCTCAAAAGTGAAGACATGGGCAGTCCGGCATACTGCGATTTTTGCAATTCGAAATTTTTAGCATAAGCAAATGTATCAACTTGAGCAAGTGAACTTGTATTGATAATTAATACCGCCAATACGAATAATAAGGTTATTTTATATTTCATAGCTCTATTACAATAAAATTAAGATTACAAATTATTGTTTGCTGATATGTTTTATTAGAAGGATTGGAAGAATCTGATATTTCGTTTACAAAGATAGGTTTAAAATTTCCTTGGGCATCCATTTTAGCAATAGTCAGCCCCGTTTGATACTTTCTTGCGATAAAAGCCTGCGCCAATTCAAAAGCTTCGTCTTCAGTCTTGTTCATAACCTCTACAAAGTAATCAAAGGCATTTTGCTTAGCAATGAAAATCTCTGTGCCCTCTTTCCAATCACCAGTTGAATCATCAAAATATACATCCGGAGACCAATTTAATCCAAAATTTCGGAACAATACTGTGTCAGTAACTATAAAAGCATATTCGTTCTGTCCTGACGAAAAATTGAAATAATCCCAAAAATTCGAATTTATAGAATTCACCCATCGGAAATTATAAATATCACCGGGAGAGGGTGCTGAATATCCGCTATCAGTATGCGTATGTGCCGCACCATAAGTTAATAATTGACCTAAGCTCGAAGGTGGATATGGAGTAACCGTAATGTTGTTTCCTGCAGGACCTGGTAGAATGTTTGTTGTTGTAAGTATCAAATCAGTAGATAGATTTTTGCCGAACCAAAAACACCTTTCTATATTAGGAAAGAATTGTGAAGTAATTTCAGCTTTTCTTGCTGCCATATTTGGCTGCTGGCTTGCTTTGAATAAAGCTGAAGCTTTTTGACAACCAAGTATTACTCTTTCACATGGTGTAAGGGTCGGTGGATTTGGTGGGTTATCGTCACAAGGGTCTTCAACAGGGACAAAACTATACCAATAAGGATTGAGACAATCTGGTGGTTGGGGACAGTTGGTACAACCACCTCCACCTCCACCACCTGATGGATTACCCGTACCTGGTTCACAATCAGGCCACTCATAAGTATGCTCCACCCAACAGTATTGGATTATTGCCACTGCATTATTTGTTGGGGTTAAAGTATCAACTTCTCCCTTTGTTAATGTCATTGGACAAATCTCCCACTGCCACCATGTGTAAAAACATTCATCGTTAACAGAACTGGCGGTTGAACCAGATTGACTGGGCAACTCTTTTCCCTGCAAATTCAACTCCAATAAAGAAAAATAATTCTTTACTTTATTTGGGTTTAACCCAATGTAGCTGTATTCAGGTATTTTGTTATCAAGACTTGACCTTCTATGCAATTCAAAAAGTATTCCACCACCCAATTTTTGGGAAGCAACAATAAATGTTGTCACTTTATTGGTTTTGATGCATGGGATAAGAAGTGAAAAAAAACCTCCCTTGCCGTGCAATTTTATTGCCTTGCTCCATTGCGGTTGCCCATGCCATTGCACAAACTGTGCAGCAAAGTTTTGTCTCGAAAGTTGCCTCCTTAAATCCGCCAATACCACTTTAAGCTCCAGAGAACTGTTTGCTGGCAATTTTAAAAACTCTTCAATATTCCCTTCGCTAACCATTAATTCTTCCCTATTGCCAATTTTTTTACAACCCTGGTTAAGTATGGTGATACTTAACACAAAGAATGTTAAAAACAACACCAGGAAGTATTTAGAGAGAAACATTAACCGCATTTTTCCTACAGCGTTTTGTAATCCGTTATTTTATTAATCAAATTTTAAATCAAGTCCCAGCCCTCTCAGTTCATGCACCAATACATTGAACGATTCAGGAATTCCGGCTCTTGGTATGTTATCGCCTTTTACAATGGCTTCATAGGTTTTAGCCCTTCCGATGATATCATCCGATTTAAGGGTGAGCAATTCCTGCAAGATGTTTGATGCACCATAAGCTTCCAATGCCCACACTTCCATTTCTCCAAAACGCTGACCGCCAAACTGGGCTTTACCACCCAAAGGTTGTTGCGTAATAAGTGAGTATGGCCCAATGGAACGTGCGTGCATTTTATCATCTACCATGTGGTGCAGCTTAATCATATAAATAATACCTACGGTTGCTCTTTGATCAAAGCGGTCGCCGGTTTCACCATCATACAAATAGGTATGGCCAAACTTAGGTAAACCTGCATTGTTGATATTTTCATCAATTTCTGCAACGCTTGCTCCATCAAAAATGGGGGTAGCAAACTTAACGCCTAATTTTTCACCTGCCCATCCGAGAACAGTTTCATAAATCTGACCCAGGTTCATCCTACTTGGTACACCCAGAGGATTCAAAACAATATCTACCGGTGTTCCGTCTTCGAGGAACGGCATATCTTCCTGGCGAACAATTTTTGCCACAATACCTTTGTTACCGTGGCGGCCCGCCATTTTATCACCTACTTTTAGTTTACGTTTTACAGCCATGTAAACCTTCGCTAATTTCAATACACCTGCAGGTAATTCGTCACCAATGCTGATGTTGAATTTCTCTCTTTTGTAACGGCCCAACTCTTCATTGTATTTAATGTTGTAGTTGTGCAACAAGGTATTGATGAGGTCGTCAATTTTTTCATCGCCACTCCATCCTAATGGGTTTACGTTTACGAAATCAATATTGGCCAGGTTTTTTGCATTGAACTTAACGCCTTTGCCAATTAACACTTCACCAAAGTTGTTGCTAACGCCCTGGCTTGTTCTATCTTTCAACAGGGTTTGCAGTTTAAGCTGCAACTGTTCCATTAAAATGGTTTCGTTTTGCTCGTGCGTTTTTTCAATTTTTTCCAACAAAGCTTTTTCACGCACTTTGGCGTTTTTATCTTTCTTAGCTCTTTGGAATAATTTTTTATCAATTACCACGCCTTCTGTTCCACTCGGTGCTTTTAACGAAGCATCTTTTGCATCGCCGGCTTTATCACCAAAGATGGCACGCAACAACTTCTCTTCCGGAGTTGGGTCGCTTTCGCCTTTAGGTGTTATTTTACCAATGATGATATCGCCTTCCTTAATGGAAGCACCAATGCGGATGATACCGTTTTGATCTAAATCTTTAGTGGCTTCCTCACTTACGTTTGGAATATCCGGTGTTAATTCTTCTTCACCCAATTTAGTATCACGTACCTCGGTTTCAAACTCACTGATATGGATAGACGTAAACCAGTCGTCTTTTACTACTTTCTCAGAAATTACGATGGCATCCTCAAAGTTGTAACCTTTCCATGGCATGAACGCCACTTTTAAGTTGCGACCCAGCGCCAGTTCTCCTCCTTTGGTTGCATAACCTTCGGTTAGGAAATCGCCTTCACTTACTTTTTGGCCTTTCACCACAGCCGGACGAAGGTTGATAGTAGTTTCCTGGTTGGTACGAACGAACTTAGTTAATTTATACACCGTTAAATCGTCTTCGAAGCTAACCAGTTGCTGGTTTTCGCTTCTTTTGTATCTAACATGAATTTCGTTGGCATCCACATATTCTACCACACCATCTCCATCGGCATGAATTTGAATTCTTGCATCACGGGCAGCTTTTCCTTCCAAGCCTGTACCAACAATGGGTGTTTCAGGACGCAACAAAGGAACTGCCTGGCGTTGCATGTTTGAACCCATCAATGCACGGTTGGCATCATCATGCTCAAGGAAAGGAATTAGGGAGGCGCTCAAGCCAACAATTTGGTTGGGTGCCACATCCATAAACTCTACTTCGTCTTTGGGCAAAATGGGGAAATCGCCAGTTTGACGACTCTTAATCATATCTTCCACAAAGTTTCCTTTGTCGTCAATATCTATATTTGCCTGTGCAATTTTGGCGGTATCTTCTTCTTCGGCGCTTAGGAAAGTGATTTTTTTCATATCCACTTTTCCCTCATTCACTTTACGATAGGGGGTTTCAATAAAACCCATTTCATTTATTTTGGCATGTACGCAAAGCGTAGATATCAAACCAATGTTTGGACCTTCGGGCGTTTCAATGGTACACAAACGGCCATAATGAGAGTAGTGAACGTCACGCACCTCAAAACCTGCTCTCTCTCTACTTAAACCACCGGGCCCAAGAGCCGAAATACGGCGCTTGTGAGTGATTTCGCTTAATGGATTGGTTTGATCCAAAAATTGAGATAACTGTGATGTACCAAAGAAAGAGTTGATAACAGAAGATAATGTACGAGCATTAATCAAATCAACCGGGGTAAATACCTCATTGTCTCTTACGTTCATTCTTTCACGAATGGTACGAGCCATACGAGCTAACCCTACACCAAACTGAGCATACAATTGCTCTCCTACTGTACGTACCCTACGATTACTTAAGTGATCAATATCATCCACCTCACTTTTACCATTGGTTAACTGAACCAGGGTTTTAATGATGGCGATAATATCGTCTTTGGTTAATACTTTTTTACCGATTGGGAAATTTAAACCAAGGCGGCGGTTAATTTTATAACGGCCTACTTCGCCTAAATCGTAGCGCTTATCGCTGAAGAATAATTTATCAATAATACCACGGGCAGTTTCATCATCAGGAGCATCGGCACCACGCAATTGCTTGTATATGTGCTGAACCGCTTCAATTTCACTGTTGGAGGTATCTTTATTTAAAGTATTGTAGATAATTGCATAGTCGCCGCTAACTTCTTCTTTTTGAATGAAAACAGATTTTACTTCCATTTCCAAAATCATGGTAATATTGCTATCGTCTAAAACGGTATCTCTTTCTAAGATTACTTCGTTTCTTTCGAGAGAAACAACTTCGCCGGTATCTTCATCCACAAAATCTTCAACCCATGAACGCAGTACACGGGCAGCCAGGCGTTTGCCAATATATTTTTCTAAAGTTTTACGGTCGGCTTTTACTTCATCGGCCATACCAAACAATTCCAGAATATCTTTATCTGTTTCAAAACCAATAGAACGCAATAAAGTAGTTACGGGAAACTTCTTTTTACGATCAATATATGCAAACATCACATTATTGATGTCGGTTGCAAATTCCATCCAGGCACCTTTGAAAGGTATTACCCTTGCAGAGTAAATTTTTGTTCCATTGGGATGAATGCTTTGACCAAAGAATACACCGGGTGAACGATGTAACTGGCTAACCACTACCCTTTCGGCACCGTTGATTACAAAAGTACCACGAGGTGTCATGTAAGGAATATTACCCAGGAACACATCCTGAACAATGGTTTGGAAATCTACGTGCTCTTCATCGTTACAGCTCAGGCGCAGCTTTGCTTTTAAGGGAACTGCATAAGTTAAGCCTCTTTCAATACACTCATCCAATGAATAACGTGGAGGATCTACAAAGTAATCCAGGAATTCCAACACGAAAATGTTGCGTGTATCGGTAATAGGAAAGTTTTCCTTAAATACACGGAACAAGCCTTCAACATTACGTTTATCAGGCGTAGTTTCTAATTGGAAAAAATCTTTAAACGATTGAATTTGGATACCGAGTAAATCGGGTTGCTCTGCTATAAGTTCAACTTTACCGAAATTGATACGTTTAGCAGCGGTTGTTTTTGTTGCAGACATATTGTAATTAAAACGTTTTAATGTGCGTGGCCCTTAGTTTTGGGGGCATAAATTGAGCAAATGCCACTAACCCGAAATTAAAGGACGGCAAAGGTAGGGAATAATTGCAATAAAATAGTAGGTACTGGAGGTTTTTTGGTAAGATTTTTGTTGAGAGAGGAAATTTTTAGATTCTAAATATTTTTATTCATTCGAAAAGTTGCGGGAGGTATTTAATGCTAAGGGCAATTTGTATTTGTAAACCCTATATCTGCATAAGTTTATCCAATAATTTTTGCGTCTTCTATCCTTAATTACACCATTTAAATACTCATTCTTAAATATATCGCCATAAGTACAAAGGCCGATTCACAAATGCGAACCGGCCTTTAAAGCTATTTTCAAAAAGAAATTAAGCTATCTCAACCTCAGCACCAGCTTCAGTTAATTTAGTTTTCAAATCTTCTGCGGTTGCTTTATCAACACCTTCTTTCACTGGTTTTGGAGCGCCATCCACTAAGTCTTTAGCTTCTTTCAAACCTAAGCCGGTTAAATCTTTAACTATTTTAACTACAGCTAATTTGTTTGCACCACCGCTTTTCAAAATTACATTGAAAGATGTTTTTTCTTCAGCAGCGGCTGCGCCACCACCGTCGCCGGCTGATACTACTACTGCTGCAGCTGCTGGTTCAATACCATAATCTGCTTTTAATACTTCAGCTAATTCCTGAACTTGTTTTACGGTTAAGCTTACTAAGCTTTCCGCTAATGCTTTTACGTCTGCCATTTTAGTTTAATTTTTTCCCCCTTCATGCCCATTTGGATCCGGAGGATGGTTTTAAAAAAATTATTATTGTTGTTGCCCAATTGTAACAGGGCATGGTTTNNGCCACTGGTGCAGCTTCTTCTGCAGGAGCAGCACCGGTTGCAGCTTCTTTATTTTCCAAAGCACCCAATACACGTTGGATAGGTGATTGCAATAAGCCGATGATTTCACCAATCAATTCATTTTTAGTTTTGATTTGGGTCAACGCTTTCAATTGATTGTCGCCTACAAATACATCGCCATTAATGAATGCTGCTTTCAATACCGGTTTTTCGGCATTGTTGTCTTTACGGAAACCACTTAAAATCACAGCCGGATCTTTTGGGTTTTCGCTAAACATTAAAGCAGTTACTTTATGCAATGAATCGTAAACGCCTGCATATTTTTCGGCATCTATGCTTTCCAAAGCTTTTTTAATTAAAGTGTTTTTAGCCACTTTCATTTCTACCTGTTTGCTAAAGCAATGCCTGCGCAAACTGCTTACCTGCTCTACAGTTAAGCTCTCGGTATCGGTGATATAGAAATTGCTGTACTGGGCAAATTTGCCTTTCAGCACTTCAATCACTTCATTTTTCTCTTGTTTTGTCATAACAAATATTTTTTAGGTCCTTCGCTTCGCTCAGGATTAATTTTGAACAGATTTTGTGTCAATCATAATGCCGGGGCTCATAGTGCTGGCCATGCTCACGCCTTTAAGGTAAGTACCTTTAGCGGTAGATGGTTTTAACTTAATCAATGCATTGATTAATTCCTGGCAGTTCTCCGCAATTTTTTCGGGTGCAAAACTTACTCGGCCAATAGATGCGTGAATGATACCCACTTTATCAACTTTAAAGGCAATTTTACCACCTTTCAAGTCTTTAACGGCATTGGCTACATCGTTGGTAACTGTTCCTGTTTTAGGGTTTGGCATTAGGTTACGAGGGCCTAACACTTTACCTAATTTACCCAACTTAGGCATTACAGATGGGGTGGCTACAATTACATCAATATCTGTCCAACCACTTTCAATTTTTTGTATGAATTCATCCAGGCCTACAAAATCGGCACCGGCTGCATTGGCTTCTGCCTCTTTATCGGGCGTGCAAAGCACCAGTACTTTTTTGGTTTTACCTGTACCGTGTGGTAAAGAAACCGTACCACGAATGGCCTGGTCCGCTTTTTTAGGATCTACACCCAGGCGAACGTGAATGTCTACCGAGCTGTCGAATTTTGTTGTATTTACTTCTTTAACTAAAGTTGAAGCTTCTTTAAGAGAATAAGCTTTGTTGGCATCAACCTTAGTGTTTGCTACTTTTCTTTTTTTAGTAATCATTGTTTGAAAAATATTTAAGGTTGACGATTAATTTTTTTCCCATGGAGCCTGGCCTTCCACAGTTAAACCCATACTGCGTGCAGTACCGGCTACCATGCTCATGGCGCTTTCTAAAGTAAAGGCGTTTAAATCGGCCATTTTATCTTTGGCGATTTCTTCTACCTGTGCCCAGGTAACTTTACCCACTTTTGCACGGTTAGGTTCTTTACTGCCTTTTTGAATTTTAGCAGCTTCCATCAACTGTACAGGAGCCGGAGCGGTTTTAATAATAAAGTCGAATGATTTGTCAGCATACACAGTGATCAATACTGGTAATACTTTTCCGGGTTTATCCTGGGTGCGAGCATTGAACTGCTTGCAAAACTCCATGATGTTGATACCCTTAGAACCCAGTGCAGGCCCAATTGGCGGTGCAGGGTTGGCTTGTCCTCCTTTGCATTGGAGTTTCACATAGCCGGTGATTTCTTTTGCCATTTAAAAAATGTTTTTGGTGTTAACGTATCCCGAAATACTCGGGGTACTCCCAGAATCCCGAATGAACGGGAAAATTCCTAAAAGAACTATTTGGGGCGGCAAAGGTAAGGGAAAATGAGTGAAATCAGGCATTTATGGAGAAATATTTTGGCAAATTATTTAAACGGAAAATGGCTTTCCAGGGCCAATACAAGATATATAAATACAAAACTGTTTATTGGAGCGAGAAACAATGCTAAAACTCAAGTGTTAGCATTTTTTTACACTGGCCAAAAGCTGATTTTGGTTTTTACAAAATATAATTCAAGAATTCGATAGTTAAAGCTATTTGTTTCGTGTGTACGAAACAAGTTGAGTGAATTCGTATTATATCTTATGAAGGCGAAAAAATTATTCGACTACTAATTCTATATCTGAAATTATTGCTCCTCCATAATGGGTTGCTATTGTTGAAGACCAAGCACCTTTTGTCTGAGCATGCAGCGACAAGGAAGACATTCTATTTAACGGTGTAGTCCAATAAATCCTTAAATGTGGATACGTCAAATAAAGTTGACTTGGATTAAAGGGAAAATTGAAAGCTAATACAGTGTAATATTCTTTGTAAATATTGGAAGCTCGAGGTGCATTAGGAAAGAAATATTTAATTTGTATAGGCATTTGACTGGTTAAAGCCGAAAGAGGCTGTCCTATATAGGATGATTTATTTGTTTCAATGTTTTGCAAAATTGCTAAGGTATCATTTTGAGCCATAGCCCTTCCAAGATTCATGATAAAAACAAGAAACATTATCGTTAATATTTTTTTCATTGTTAATAGGTTTTCTAAATTAAAAAATTAAAGGCATTTCCTTACATATATCTTTCGGCNNAGCCATCTTGTTTTAACAAAATGATTCCAGTATTAAAACTTGTTAGTACTGCAGCCTGAGCTAATTCATCGGCTGCAATAGTTCTAGCCGGGTTAGCTGTTGTGCTATCTATTGTATAAAAATGATTAAATGCACGGTAGTAAGCAAAACCTGCTGTTAAAGATTCTTTCCAAGAATGTGTAATTGTATCGAGGTAATAATCTTTTCCTGCAAAGAAACTTTGAGCATTTGCAGGCTTTGTAATTGTAATGGCATACTTTGAATTATTAAAAGCTTGTATGAATGTTCCTTCATATGTCATATTTGATGAAGGGCTATTAAATATATTGTAATTCTTTACCAATCCAAAAACATCGGCTGGTGAAGGAGCAGCTACTCCACTATCAGTATGATTGTGTCCTTGTGCAGCAGCTCTTACATAGCTTGGTAATGAAAAAGTAATACTAACAAACATACTAGCCGAACTTCCTTGCATAGGCCCAGGAAAATAATTCGTGATGGCATAAGTACCTGTAGTCATATTTTGAGTAAAGTTTTTATAGATTGGGAATCCCTTTTCATATTTCAAATTCTGCCATCCTGTCTCAGCGTTCCACATAGAATCTACTTTTCCTTTTGTGTAAAGAGTATCCATTTTCTTTGCTGCATTTAAAGCTACATCACAGGTATCCATTTGTGGTAATTGTGTGGGTGGCTCATCCGGAGGAATAACTATTATTGGAGGATTTCCACATCCACCACATGGCACCCTACCTTCAATAATAATTGAACCTCTTGTGCCACAATTATTTGTACCATTGCAATTACCGCCAGTGGGTGGATTTGAACCACCACCACCACCACCCGAACCACCACCACCCATTGGCGGCTCTGGAGGCCAGGGATACTGTGGCTCACCACCCTGTCCACCAACAGAAACACAACGTAAAAGGCTGCAGTCGTAACAACCCGTTCGCCAATCAGCGCAATTGGAAATATCAGTACTTGGTGGATTGGTACAAGTACAATATCCACTAAATTCATACCAACATGCCATTCCCATTAAAGAGTTAGGATTGGTTGTATCTGGTATGCTTGGTTTTAAAAACCTTGTTCCCGAATATTTATGTGTATAACTTCCAAACAAACTATCAGGTATAATTTGGTATTTTCTATTTCCAAAAATGCTAGCATCCAGTTCAACGATTTTCAACGAAATTAGCTCTGCTGTAACAATCGAGCTGTCAGTTTTGCCATAAGGATATTTATCGTAATCATTTGCCCTGTATAAATGTAAATCCACACTATCACCAATTATTTTACTATAAAAAAATCCGTTTACATAATTATTGTCCTGCTGCACAATTGGACTAAAAACTTCAACTAATGTTTCTGCTTCACCTCCTCTTGTCAGGGTATTTGCAATTTTTCTTTTGAATATCTGCGATTTTTCCCAAACAGGCATACCTTCCCTTGCCACCATTCCTTTCACAAAGCCAGTTAATTTGTTTTGTCTTTCAAATTCAGTAGCTACCTTTTCCAAGGCAGGGTCTGCGTTTGAAGGAAGATCAAAAAAGTTTTTTCTATTTTTCCAGTTACGTGCATCATTCACATCAAGTTTTGTGCAGGATGGAATAAAAACACTTAAAAAAAATATAACTGAAATAAAGAAGCAAATACATGCAATAAGACGGGTCGGATTCCCTTTCATAAAACAGTTTTTTANNGCAAAATACAACATATATGTTCTATTTATTTTTTATGATATTACTGCTCTTTGCAGGGTGCAAAATGTAAAGGATCATGAGTTTTTGAAAGCCCTTGGGCAGCGTTTACGCACACTGCGAAAAGAGAAAGGTTTATCACAAGTGGATGTAGGTGTAGCTATGGATAATTATGCTGAGCAAGTGGGCAGAATAGAAAGAGGAGAACTCAATGTAACCATTTGCACTTTAAAAAAGTTAGCCGAAACACTTCATATTAGCCTTTCAGATTTGATGGATTTCCCTCATTAATTACCTCCTCAAATAATCCCAGAAACTTTGTTGTTGGTAAGCTCCACCTTTTTTCCTTAAAATTGCACTATCATTTCCTCTTGATTCTATGGGGCGCTTGCCTACATTATCAAAAATATAGGCACTCCTATCATTTACAAACCCGTAGCCATTGTTGAAGGCAAAATAGGCCCAACCGTTTACAGTGCTATCCAACAAATTTTTACTCCAGGTAAATTGTTGGTAGGGCAAGCCAGCTTTAAAGGAGAGTATGGCTGCCAGGTCGTTTTGTGAACCTGTTTTACTAACTATAGAAGGCTTAATGCCGGCTCCTAATAAAAGCACCGGTATGCGAAAGTTTTTTTCTTTACTGCCTAAGT
The DNA here is from genome assembly GCA_002352045.1 of Chitinophagaceae bacterium UBA2793. Classification (GTDB taxonomy): domain Bacteria; phylum Bacteroidota; class Bacteroidia; order Chitinophagales; family Chitinophagaceae; genus Ferruginibacter. The sequence continues at coordinate 38,976 of DEHT01000068.1, forward strand.
TGGGCAATGGATGGCCATGGTCGGCCACTATGGCAACAAGGGTATTTTGCCACCAGGGTTGTTGCTTGCATTGGGTAATAAAATCAAAAATTACTTTATCGGTATAATGCAGGGAGTTTAAAAATTTGCTTTCCTCATCGTTCCCATTAATCACTGTGTTTACCGGTGTTTCAAAAGGCTCGTGGCTGCTTAAGGTAAGCCAGGTATAAAAAAAGGGTTGTTGTGTTTTTGCTAAATCAGTACATAGTTTTTTCATTACCACTTCATCATGGGCACCCCATTTGGAGTTTTGATCTTTTTTATCAAAATCTTTTATTGAGGTAAATTGATTAAAACCACAACTCATTAAATAGGCTTTCATATTGGCAAATTCCAATTCGCCACCATAATAAAATGCTGTATGATAGCCTTGTTTTTTAAACGCTTCGGGCAACATGGGCAAGGTTGCAGCCTTGGTGGGTAGCTTTACAATAGAGGTAATGGGCTGTGCCGGATAACCGCTCAATACACCCACAATTCCTTTATCGGTTCTGTCGCCGGTGGCATATATATTTGAAAAATATAAGCCCTCTTTTTTCAATTGATTAAACCCCGGGGTTACTTCTATTCCATTCTTTTTGGCATGAATGGCTTTTTCGGTAAAGCTTTCCCAAACTATTAAAAGGATATTTGGTTTTTGAAAATATTGTTCCGGCTGCGGGGTTTTGTTATTGGTAAAAAGGCTGTCAACAATTGATTTCGCATCATTCTCATTCATCACCACAAAAGGATTTGTATCAGCCTTAGTTCTATGTGTAAGCGAACGCATAAAATTCCAAATGGGATTGAGAGCAGACAGGTTAGAAAAATTATTCTGAGAAAAATATACACTGCTTTGGTTTAATGGGGCTAATTGAAAGCCACCTCTAAGCGGAATAATAAATAAACCCATTAATAGCAAAAGCACTACAGCCAACCATTTGGGTGCATAATCAAAGGAAGGAAAAATATTATTGATCCATTTTTTTATAACAAACAACAGCAATGCATACAGCACCACAAAAAATAAAACAATTGCAAATACCGGTAAATGAGATATTGATGCCCATGCTTCTTTTGGGCTTGCCAGGTATTTTAAAAAGCTATCATCAACCCGAATTCCCCATGCTTTAAACAAGCCGAGGTCGGCAAACAGCAACATTAAAATGGGCAGTGTTATGATGGCTGTATAAGAAAAATAAACTGTTCTTTTTTGAAAGGCTTTTAAAAAAATTGCCAATAGTTGCAAAACGCATACCGGCAAACTGATGTAAGCAGCCATTGACATATCCATGCGTACCCCATAAAAAAGGGCTCCAAAAAAATTGTTTAATCCGGCCTGCGACGAAGCAGTAAAATTTGAAAATAGAAAAGCGAGGCGAGCTACTTCAAAAAAAAGTATCCAGCCTATCCAGTATTTAATAATAAACCAAATGGGTTTCAACATAAAAAATTATTGTTGTCCGAGATAAATTTAAAAAAGAAGGGTGGTTTTTAGGCCACCCTTTATCAATTTTG
>DEHT01000092.1:0-20900 GCA_002352045.1 Chitinophagaceae bacterium UBA2793
ACCTCAAATCGGAGCGTTACATATGCTAATGTGACATCTGAAACTACCCCTAGAAATAGGTACGATTGTACTACCGACCGGAACAGGCAAAACAGAGACAATGCTGTCTGCTTTAATTGCTCACAGATGTTCAAAACTTCTTGTAACTGTTCCCTCTGATAGTTTAAGAACTCAGATTGCAGATAAATTCATTTCATTAGGTCTATTAAGAAAATTTGGGATAGTTGCCAATGATATACTATTTCCAATTGTTGGAATAATACGCCAAGGTTTTAGCTCGAATGCAGAGCTGAAGCATTTTTTTGAAAATTGTAATGTCATTGTAACTACAATGAGTATTCTAACAGGATGTCCGGAAGATTTTCAAAAGGAAATAGCTTCATTATGTTCTCATGTTTTTATAGACGAAGCTCACCATGTAAAAGCAACTTCCTGGAATGAATTTAAAAATCAATTTCCCGCAAGCAAAGTCGTTCAGTTTACTGCAACACCATTCCGTAATGATGGAAAAAGACTCGATGGAAAAATTATCTTCAATTTCCCGCTTAAGAATGCACAGGAACAAGGTTATTTCAAATCAATAGACTTTATCCCCATCCGTGAATACGATACCGAAAAAGCTGATAAAATTATTGCGCAAATTGCCATTTCCCAGTTAAGAAAAGATATAAGTGCTGGCTTTAATCACATTTTAATGGCCAGATGTGGTACAAAAGAAAAAGCGAGAAGAGTATTTGAACTATACAAGGGAGAAACTGACCTTAAACCGGTTTTATTATATTCAGGAGTGAAAGATTCTGACGATTCCTACAATAAAATTATCTCCAGACAAGCCAAAATCATAGTATGTGTAGATATGCTTGGAGAAGGATTTGATTTACCGGAATTGAAAATTGCTGCTTTTCATGATATTAGGAAAAGCTTGCCTATTACTTTGCAATTTGCTGGGAGATTTACAAGGACTAAGCATGATGAAGAATTAGGCAATGCTTCATTTATTGCAAATATTGCTGACCTTGATGTAAGAACTGAATTAGCCGATTTGTATGCTTTAGATGCTGACTGGAATCAGATTTTATCAAAAACCAGCTTTGGTAAAATCAAAAACGAGGAAGAGTTTAAAGACCTTATGGCTGGGTTTAAGAACTTGTCAAATAGTAAAATTCCCTTCCAAAATATCAAACCTAAACTAAGCGCAGTTGTATTTAAGAATAAAACTAACGAGTGGTTTCCACTGAATTATAGTAAAGGAATTCCCGGATTTGATAATTTAGAATACAAGTTTTTTGACATCAATCGGGATGAAAAAATATTGGTTATAATATTAGCAAGGAAAGAGAATGTTGAATGGATAAATACAAAAGATATTTACTTGATTCAATGGGATGTAATACTTGTGCATTGGGAAACAAAAAATAACCTTTTATTCATTAATAGTTCTGATAATGGCAGTCTTTATAGCGACTTAGCTAAAGCAATTATTGGAGAAAATGCCGAGCTAGTTCGTGGCATTGACGTATTCAAAGTTTTTCATAATATAAAAAGAACAAGACTTCAAAATGTGGGGTTGAAATATTTTTTGGGTAAAAATGAGCGTTTTAGAATGAGTGTTGGGAGTGATGTGGCAGAGGCGTTGAGTATTGCTGAAAGGCAAAAAGGAGANNATATAGGTGCCTCATACAAAGGCAGGGTGTGGAGCAAGCTTTCAGGTGATATAATGCAATTCAAGGAATGGTGTTTAAGCGTAGGTGATAAACTCACAAATACGACTATAGACCCTAATCAAATACTTAGAGAAACACTAATTCCACAGCAGGTAAGCGAAATCCCTCCTTTGTATCCAGTTTGGATTGATTGGGATTTTGAAATGTACATGACTACCGAGAATAAATTCAAATTTACCATAGATGGTTTTCGAAGTGATATGTCAAGTACTGAACTTAATCTTGAAACCCCGACAATTAGCAATTCATTAANNTTAAATCGGCTGTCTTTGAACTTACTCTCTTTGAGAATACGAATGACCCCGAAAATGTCTTTCCTGATTTTTCTATTAAGCAACTCTCTGGGGGCAAGGTTGAAGTTCAGTATGGTAGCAGGTCAAATATTGATATTATTAAGTTTTTTGAGGAATTTACACCTACATTTTGGTTTGCAAATGGGTCTGCCTTAACCGGAAATGATTTTGTAGAACTTAAACAAACAATAGGTCATTATCCTCAAACTCATTTGCTCACATGGGATTGGACAGGGGTAAATCTAAGAAACGAATCGCAAGGCGTGAATCCAAAAGTAATAGATTCTATACAATATAAAGTAGTAGAAGAACTTAAGAAAACTGATNNTTACGATGATGATTATTCGGGTGAAATTGCAGATGTAGTTACATTAAAGTTATATGACGATAAAATCAAGGTTTGCCTATACCATTTGAAATATGCAATTGAAGGCAAAGTGAGTAATAATATAAAGAACTTTTATGAAGTATGTGGCCAAGCTCAAAAATCGGTTCATTGGAAGCACAAGGAAGGAAGTGAGTTTGTTAATCATCTGCTAAGAAGAGAAACCAAAGAAAGAAATGGTAGTACCTGTTCAAGATTAGAAAGAGGTACAGTAAGAGACTTGGAAAAGCTACTTGAGATTGCCAAAAAGGAAATCCCTTTTGAATATGAAATTTACATAGTTCAACCGGGAGTTTCCAAGACCTCTATTAGTACAGATATTTTGACACTATTAGGGGTAACTGAAAATTTTACAAAAGAAATTGGTGGTATTAATTTAACGGTTATTGTAAGCAACTAAAGCTTTTTCAATGATGTTGCTTTAACATAAAATTTTACTGAATAGTGAACAAGTAGTAGCTTTTGTCGCTCCAAATACAATATGTTTTTCCTTTTTCTAGGGGTTGTGTTAATCTAATTTCAAAAGTAGTTTCATTGATAGTTTTCTTATTAAACTCGATGTATATCCATTCCTTTAGCGAGCTCTTGTCAACCATTGGTGAAAAAGCCATGTTAGGTTGCTCTGACTTTAAACTATATTGGCTACCAAACTTACCAGCATAAGCTGCAACTTTGACTTTTTGTTCAGCCGAAGTTCCCTGANNTTTTTACTTTCCAGATTTTCCATTTCATGGATACTAAGGTATTTAAGAAAGTCCCCTTGAAAACTGTCACCCTTAAAAACAACTTTCTGACATTTTGGAACTAAAATAGCATCCTCTAATGTCGTAATAAATGGAATGTCTCTTAAATAAGAATAGTCTCTTGAGCCAATAAATCCTGCTATTACGCCATTTTGGAAATCAGATTTCTTTAATTCAGCATATTGCCCATTACCCATATCTATATAAACACCATTGTATTCAATAGATTTTATATAGCTTTTCTTGGATTGTTCAACTTGTCTTTTTTGACTCCCTTGTTTGCCTTTTTCTAAAGCATCATTATATTCCNNGTTGAAAATTGTCCTTTTTCGCTTGGAAAGGAAAAGAAAGTCCCGTACCCCTTATTACCTACATTTCTGTATAATGTAATTTTAAAACTCACTTTAGAAGAACTAAAATTGGTTATTTCTTTTAAGGGAATTTCAATCGTATAAGAAAATTGCCTTCCAGTACTATCTTTTCTAAGCTCAAGTAGCTTTGCTTCTGTTTGTATATCGAAACCTCGATTCAACTTATGCACTCTTAATCCATTAAAGGTAGGATATAACGAATATCCCAAAACCCATCCATAGTCAGAGTAAGCATAAATACCCCAGTCATCTCCATCATAAATGCCATTTCCATTTTTATCAAACTCAACTTGTAAGGAACTTGAAATCCCTGTGAAGTCTCCAGGAGTACCACTTCTTGCAGAAGGATTATTTGTCACTTCATTGTTTCTTAATTCCTTTATTTTAAATACCATCGAGTAAGGTTTTTGTACAACTGAAATTTTAGTGTCGTTATCAGTATGAATTTCTTTTTCCTGAGCTATAATTCTATTACAAAACAGGGAAAAGAAAAATATTAAATATGCAAATTTAGTAGGCATAAAAAATAAAAAATTTATTTGTTTTAAGATTGAGCAATACATAAAAATTATCCTTTTTAAGTGTATTTGTTATTACTATTTCAGCTTGATTTGAATTTATAGATTTCGCTTTAGTTTCTATAGTTTCTATTTTTGTATATATATCATTGCCCCGTTTAGGTCCCCATGTTGGCACGCCAAATTCACTCACCCCTAAATCTTTATTTTGGGTTAAATCCCATGCACACATTCGTAAATCAGCATGAATATTCCTGAGTTCCGATAAGATATAACTATCAAGATGTTCCACATTGTCTTTTCCGATGAGAGAAATTTTGACATTCTCGGTAATCTGTACGCCCGCCATTTTTTCTATTTCCGCCTTATATACACAGTAAGACCTAATTAAATCAAAGTCGCTGTAACTGCCAACACATTTGCCGAATCTTATAAAGTATGTCTTTGATGATTTTATAAAATACTTTTTGCTTTTAAAAGTTAAGTAAGCTCCATCAAATTCTAAAGAAGAGACCTCTGCGGATTTACCATTCAGAATAAGAGTATTCTTTAGTATTCTATCCTGCTCTGCTTTTGCCAATGCTTTTTTCCTATTATCCTCTTCTGTTTTCTTTTCTTTCTCCTTTATTTCCTTTTCTTGCTTTTGTTTAGCAGCCAATGCTGTATTTAAATCATTAGCTTTTTTCTCATTAACGAGTAATTCAGCATCTTTAGGAGAATGATTAGTGAGTAACGAGAAGTAGTACTTATACTCTTCCTGTGAATACTTGAATATGTTTCTATCTTTATAGTAGCTATCAGTTTTTTTTATATCAGCGCCATTTTCGATAAGCAGTTTGACCATCTCGAAATTGTCTTTTATTTTACTGGCTTCCCAAATAGGATAACTGCTTTCATAATTATATATACATTCTAAGCTAAAAAATTGATTTACGTTTACTTTAGCAGCAATTAATGCCTTTACAAGCTCAATATTTTTATTTTGAATTGCTTTAAAAATGATAGGCCGCTTGGTAGGCTTACAACCTCCAGCACTTCCATTATCATCTACAGAATAAGCGTTGGGACTAATACCCTTTTTTAAAAGGGTCAAAGCAACTTCGGTCATATTGTTGTTTACAGCATCAACAAGCATTCTTTCCGTAACTTTTATTGTTAAAGTAGAGTCCTGTAATAAAGAGGAAGCTATTTTAGCAGAATTTCGAACTATAGCGTATTCTAATGTATTCACACTTTTTAATTCACTATAATATGAATCCCCTTTGGGGGCATCAATCGTGTATAAATAATTTTTTAATTGCCACCAGTAACGATTCTGATAACCTTTTCCTGCAATATAAATTTCCTCAGCATCTTTTTCATAAGGATTTGCTCCATTCTTAATTAAAAATTCAAATAGGTCTAAATCATTTAAATCTATTGTGTAAAAGAGGCATTGAGAATATTCAAGACGAACACCATTGTTTATAAGAAAAGCTATTGTTTTTTTATTTCTTTGAGTTAGTGCTTTATTTAATGCAGTATGCTGAAAATTAGCAGATGCTCCCTCTTTCAGAAATACTGCCATTTGGATGGTATCCCCAGCATCAACTGCTTTTAAAAAATTCTCTTGGGATATAGAATTTGAAGGGGATTTTTGAGTATAAGAGTTCTTATTCCTAAAGTCTTCTTTACTGGGTTTATCTTTCTTTTTAAATAAGGAGCCAACTGCCTTAACTGGGTTAACTGAGATATTTACGTCCTGTGCCAAAACCTCGCCAACAAAAGAACTGACACAGAATAAAGCGAAAAGTATTTTTTTACTCATATTCGTAATTTTTACAAAAAAAATTATTCTGTAAAAGTGAACTCAATAATAGTTGCTATTCTACTGAAAAATGTAGCTATTCGTCTAACAATTTATCAAATCACTCTAGTACAAAATGTAACATAACTAGTCGTGCCANNCCAATTTATTCTGGTTAAAAACTTATATACGTTATTTTTAAGCCCTACTCTCTTTTTAGTAGCTCTTTTTAAGTTCATTAGTGAATGGATATTATTTAAAGAAATTTGGGTTTATCATTTTCAGTATAGCTCAAATAAGTCATAGTAGTATAAATCAGATAATAACCCTATTGAGTATGTCTTTTGCCTCAGTCTTTCAGTTTGTATTTACCCCGGTTGATGACCATTTTATTCAGGCAACTAATATCATTACAAACGAAACAAGCACAATAACAGTTATTAAAAATTTGGTAAATGCTCTTATTATCAACGGTAAGGTATTTGGGCTGCCAATTTCACTATCTCACACCAAACACTTTCCTAAAAAAGGAATAGATGTATTTAGTGGTACTCACGTTGCTCATGTTCCGTTATTTCAATATTTACAGTCGCAGTATTGTTTCGAGAGTCACTGAACAGTAATACATCTACTGTAGTTACATTTTTGGGCTTCACCAACATCACTAAGAAGTGTTTCGCAGGAGTACCTTTGGCTACATCCAGCATCAACATATGCTGTCGTATCACTACAATATGCTCTAATTATTTTTTCACTTAGTTGCAGACTATTAACACATTTTCACCCAAGAAGGGTTTGTCATTTTGGACAAACTCAAATGGATTCATTTTTTGCCCATGTATATCCCACTACTATGTTCAGGCAAATATAAAACGAGAGTCGAAAAATATTAATTGATTTGCTAATTCCCATCAGCTAAACGTATAATTTAAAAAAAGACACCATAATCTCTGGTGCTTATAAACATCTAATTGGCATTACGCACAACGAGTGTTTCCAAAGACTATGATGTCTTATTTACTCGTTATGCAATTGCGTAATATTATTGTATGAGATGTTTATAAGCTATCACAGAATAAAAAAGCTGTTTCGAAATGCAATAGAGAAACTTACTTAAGTTAGGTTTGGTAACTGTACCATTAGCTTTTTCTTATACTCCCGGCCTATTTTCATTTTGGATTCTGTTGACAGAGTTAATACCCCGTCTGTAAGCGAGAATGTTTTTACTAAATGTACGTTTACTGCTTGGCTTGCATTAATCTGTACAATAAAAGCCGACTGTAAAAACTCTATTATCTGAATAAGACTTTTTCTTACAGTATAAATGCCATCAGTTGTGTATATGGTGCTATATGGCCTACCGGAATTAATGAATGTTACCGTAGCAATAGGGACTTGTTTATAGGTGTTAGATGTCTTAGTTTTCAGGTAAATAAACCCCCGCAGTACATATCCGTTCTCATACCCTTCAATTAGCAAATTATTTTCCCTTTTGAACTTATCTAAAGCCACTTCCACATGATGCCATATATCTGCTTCATCTACTTTTACCTTAGTCAGGAAATTATAGTGATTAGTATCATTTGCTTTGTTAAAATACTCCTGATATTTTGACCCATAAAATCGGGTTAAATAAATAAAAGGTACTCTGGCTGTTTCATTCATATAATTGGCAAAATCAATCCCCGTTTTTGTGGCCTGCAATTCAATGTCAACAAATACAAAATCTGGCTTCATTGTATCAAATAACTCAACCGCTTTAGCATACTTATTGGCTATGCCAACCACTTTGCAGTCATGCTTTTCAAGCATACTTGCTAAATCTTTAGCAAACAGTAAATCATCTTCTACTATTAGTATTTTAAGCATATTAAACAGCCAATTTTATTTCAAAATTTGCGCCACCCTTATTGTAAAATTTCATTTCTCCATCGTGTTGCTCTATCAAATCATTTACATACCCCATTCCAAAACCTGTAGTTTTCTGTGGGTCAAAATTAACAGGCAACCCATTTCCATTATCAGAAATATGAAGGTATAAATTATTATCCCGCCTTTCCGCTTTCACTAAAACCAATTTAGGGTTTACATCTTGGAAAGCATATTTTACGGCATTTGTAATGATTTCATTTATTATAATACCTATATCTTTCAAATAAGAGGGTTTTAATTTTACTGTTTCGACAATTGTACAATTAATATCAATGTCTGTTTCTTTACTCTTAACATCACATATTTTATTAAGGTAATCTTTTAAATCCCCAGAAAAACTGCCATCACCATGAAGTAACTCATGCAAGATTGAAAGAATTCTTACTCTCTCCTCATTCGTTTTTACATTTTCACCAAGAAGTTGAAGTTCCGATTGTCTTTTAAACATGCTTCTAAGTTGTGAAAGACTGTTATCATGGAAATGCAAAATTTCTGACTTTTGACCTTGTATAATTTTATTTTTATTCCGGATAATTTTATAGAGGAAACCTAAAACGAGAATGGTTGAAGCTAAAAAAACTGACCCAATAATTAGCCAAAGGTTTCTTTGTTTCTCAGCCTTAATTTCAGTTTTTTGTTGAACAATTGTAGCTTCCTTTAGACTGGTTTGATATACTTGTTCTTTTTCTCTTAATTCGTTCTCTCTGGCTTGCATAAATATTTCAGTTTCTTTATCAGCAATCATTTTTTCCTTAACCAGTAGTTCTACTTTTTGTTTTTGAGATTCTATTTCAGCTTTCTGTTTACTTAACTCAAATTGCTGACTAACCAACTTATAGTTTTGCTCTTTTTCTATAAGTTCTGCATTTTGTTGACTTATTTGTGCTTCCTTTTTCGATAGTTCAAATTTAGCTGCAAACTGTTTTGTTGTTTTTATCTTTTCTTCATCCAAAATTTCATTTAACAGCGGGTAATATAGGTCATAGTATTTAGCAGCTTGCGAATAATCACCTTGCCCATAGTAGAGTTTAGCCAAATGATAATAAGCCTGTTTTAAATCGTTTTTCGCCTTATTTTGTTTGAATAGCTCTATTGCCTCTGTATAGAACTTTATTGCGGTGGGTATATCACCTGATTTCTCTAATACATCGCCCTTGCTTGCCAAGGATTTTGCCAGGTCAGAACCCATATTACTTTTTTTAGAAATCGCAATTGCTGAATCATATAATGAAATAGAATTTGCATAGTTTTTTCTGTATTGGGCAATCTGCCCTAATAGCATATAATAAACCCCTGACTTACTTTTGATATTGTATTTCAGGTAAGTATCATTCAAATCCTTTACAGCCAGTTCAGCAGAATCAAGGAGTAAACTCCGCCTGCTACTATCGTAAAGGCTATATTGAAAATAGGTACTGGCTATATTTAGTGGTATTCGCAAAATACCGGCTTGAAAATTACTTTGTTTACTAAGTTGTAACGCCTTTTTGTAATATGGGNNGGTAAGTTCTGGCAATACCGTCATAAACTATTGCCTGTTGTGTTATATCATTCGCTGATGTTGCAATCTTATCTGATTTCAAATAATACTCCATAGCTTTATCATACAACCCAATATTCTTGTAGTTTTCTGAAAGCCACGAATAAATCATAGATAAGAGTATTTCTTTTTTCTCATGGGTTGTTGTGTTTAAAATAGTTTCAGCTTTCAAAAGTTTCTGAATTGCTTCGTCAAATTTTCCTTTTTGAGAGCTTATCCCCGATGAATTATAGAGTGATGATGCTTGACCATATGAGTATTTGGCTTTTACAAATAGCTTAATGGCTTTATCGTAAAATCCCTGTGCAGTATCTAATTTATTTTTGCTTTTAAAGCAGTTGCCCAAAATATTATATGACTTACCATAAATAGTATCAGGTTGATTAGAGAGATTTTGTACTTCGTTAGCCAGTATTATTGCTGAATCTACCTTGTTAGTGTTATTCATGTACACTTCAGCAATTTTAATACGAGCCATTGCATTTTGGGAAGACTTTCGCACTACGGAAAGCAGACTATCCATATTAGCTTTCTGTGCCAATATTGTTGCTGGAAACAAAAAGAAAGTAAGGAAAAGTATGTTTTTAAACATAAGCAGTTATTGCCGAAACATTTTGTAAAATAATCTATATAAACATAAAAAGGGTGACCTTAACAATTACCCATGCCTGAAGCTCCGGCAAGAAGCTCGCACAATAAGTAAAGCAAAGCCACCTTTACGGTGGCGTACTTGCTTACTACCTCACTGTGCGTTTTTAATCTTGCCGGATTTCAGACACGAGGAAAGTAAACCAACGCTACTTTCGTTATAGTTATTTAATTCATTTTTCTTATACCAATACTGGCTAAGATACACAAAATCAATAGCCTAAGATATAGATTTTCAAACAATTAAAAAAGGAGCTATAAAAGCCCCTCGTCTGCAAAGGAGAAATAACCCTCGGCAGTGATAATGAGATGGTCAAGTACCCTAACATCCAGCAGTTTTGCAGCTTCCACCACTTTACAGGTCATATTCTTGTCGGCATTACTGGGCAGTAAGTTCCCCGACGGGTGATTATGCAGGAGAATTATACTAACTGCATTTGCCTTTATAGCTGTTGTAAACAACAACCGTATATCAACAATTGTAGCCGTGGTACTACCAATTGATAAATGATATACACCAAGTACCTGATTGGCACAATTGAGCAGTAAAACTTTAAAATGTTCTACCAGTTCAATTAAGTTTCTGTCCCAGCACAGTTTTGCAATTTCATAACTATCCGAAGATTTTTTAATTACAGGCCGGTCTGCTACTTTTACAGAGGTTTTGTAAACGAGTTCAATTTCTGCAATGTGTGTAGGCGGAAGTACAATTTTTGTTTCCATGTTATTTTGTTTAAATAACCTTCCCTATTTATACTTGCTTTTTTTCTAAATACTCTTATAATGAATCCGTTCATTTAACCGGGTTGCTATATTATCCGGTTGCATCAAAATCTGATGTTCATTTGAAAGCCCTCTTTGCGAGGGCTTTTCTTATACATCAGTAGCAAGCATTTTTGTTATGCCATCATTGATTAGTTTTTTAGCCAGGTCGTCGTTTACCTCACCTAATTTTTTCCCTATTCTCTTAACCGATACTGAACGTATCTGTCTTAGTCTTGCATACGAACTTTGGTACAGCTTGTTTTCGCCATCTTTTGTAACGAGTATATCGTAAGAATCCGGCTGACTTTGCTTGCCAATGCTGGTAAGAGGTATNNTAGAAGGCCTGTTACCGTTAATTTCACTGCCGGTGTTCATCCCATAATTAACTACATAGATATGCCATTTCACATAGCGTTGTTTTTCTACAGGGCTACTGTTTTGTTGCAGGGCATCTACAAAACCTTTTACATGATTTTTGTAACCATGTTCTTTAGGGTTTTCATTTTCAACAAATTTTGGCAGAAGTTTAAGTGTAAAACTTTCTCCAAACAATTCTTTTCAAAGTGTCTCTTTCAAACTTACAGTTAGGTTATAATCCTGCAACATTGGCGTATCGGGTAAAGGGTAAAATATCTTGTATAACCATGCCTGAACACGGTTATACATCACGGCTAAAACGCCAACATATCATTTCACAAAGTGCTTGTCATACTTTTTATTGCAATCGGGTTACTTGCAAGGTAAATTGAGGTTACGGCTATATTACTATGCCTCATTTTATCTCTGACATCAACGAGGTTTCGTCCATAGTACATTATCAGGTGTGTGGCCAATGTGTGGCGGAACAAGTGTACATGTATATTTCTCTTTATTCCCGCTTTAGTTCACATCTTTTTGACACCTATATTTAGCTTTTGTTCTGTAAGTGGTGTTGCTGTTCATTTTTCAAACAGTGAAAAGACGTAACGAAATGCAGAGCCAGGAAAAAGATTTTCCCTGTACAAAAGATATTCTTTCAGAACTGTCTTTGCCTTTTCACTAAAAGTGAACACCGCATGTTTATCACCTTTTCACAGTACAGTTCAACAAAGTTGCTCTATGTTTACATCATCAAATGTTAGTCACCTTAACTCAAAATTGCGTAACCCTGATGTATAAAGCATCCATATTGTGGCACGCCACAGGTAAGCGCAGTAGATAGTTTTAGTATCTCCATTTATGAGTGCCTTTGCCAAATTCAATTCTAAGTATTGAAAAAGTGCTGTCATGTCCTCTTTTGTAAGGAATGAAGGTAGCTTGGCTTTTACTCTTCAACGTGGTACATCTGCGGGTACAAGCTGATGGAGCAGGGCTTTATCGCTTAGCCATTTAACATACGCTTTTACATGTCTCATGATTTTTTGCAGATAGGCACTATCAAAATGTTTTTTCCCTCTACCTTTCGACTTTTGACAATACCTTCACTTTAACCACTCATAGAAAATGTACATATCAGAAACCTTAAGAGCTTTCGTATCAGTTAATCAAAAAAGTTCTGTAAAGTATCTTAGTGATAAGTCAACTTTTCTAAGAGTAGCTGGTTTCAGATGTCTTTCATACTTCAAGTAGGTAGCATATTCAGCAAGGGTTTCAATTACTGTACTCATGTGTGATGGTGTGTTAAGGTATAAAGCTCAATGTGCATTTTTACCTTTACTTGTTCTACAGCATGGCGAACGGCCAATTCCAACTTTGGTTTCACTGCATTAGACCTCCACACAGTTGCTATACAGGTACGGCAAATTTCAAACCCGTATTGAGCCAGTATTGAACCTTCTAACTCCTTTCTTGAATGAACTAAACAAGTGACACACATTCCCTGTTTACAACAACAGCATACATGGATAACCTGCTTTTGGGCAAGATTAAACGGTTGGTTTTTTGCGTAATGCTGATGTGCATTGTAGCAGAATGTACATACTTCAATTGTTCAGTGTACCGCAGTCATGGATGAGAACGTAAGAAGTAAAATAACGGTATCATCCATTCGTGTGTCGTTGCTTATATGGAACGTATGTACCACTTTCAAGAGGAAGTTTGATACTGACGATTGCAAGACGCACAAAAGGAATGAATGATATTGACGGCATAAGTGGTACNNAATTGACAGATTCAGAAAAATTGTTTTTTGATGTAATCAAAAAGCCCGTCAGCAGTATTGCCAAACGGGCTTTGTATGTAATGTATTTAGTGATTGCAGAAGAAGAATTTATTCTATGGTGGGCCTAACTGGAGCCACGAAAAATACTTTTCTCATGCAATAACCTTGTAGTTCACATTCAGGAAACCGTTTGGCGGTACGCTATTAAGCGTTTGATTAGTATAATTACCCAGTTTAAAAAATCAAGCGTAAATTAATCTAGGTCATTTAGCATTTAATTATCGCAATAAGTTAAATCTGTATTTTATATTCTATTAACGATTGAGTTTCATAAAGGTTATCATTTCGAAAGTCAAAAACTTTATGGTCGTCAATAATTTGAAAATCTATGTTCTTTCCAATCAATTCCTTTGTAGGGTGTTTTAGAAGGTGGATTGAAACATTTTCAAACATTTTAGTATTGGGGAATCGGAAAATATCTTTACAAGAGGTATATCTTTTGTTTACAATATATCGCTGTGTATTGCATGTACTATTTGAAACTAAATCCAAATAATATTTTTCTATAAAGGCATCAAATTGATAAAAGAAATTTTCTCCAGATTTAATTGGTTCTTCAAGTAAAATGTAGCCCATAAAGGAGTTTGCATTTTCTTCAAAGGGGATGAGATTAAGTTTCTTTCTAGTTACAACTTCAACTGCCTCTATTTGCTTAATACGAATATTATGGTCAGCATAGATATTAACAAGCAAGTTAAAAATTTCACTTTTAGCTGAAACAAATACTTTGAAACACATCTTAGCATCCCCGTTTTCCATAATCGTTACTTCACTTTCGCCAGCACAAACAACGCTCTGCTTTGTGTATAATTTTTGTAAGAGATTTTTTAAATTATTGAAATAAACGCCATTCTCGTCAGGCGGTATTATTCTATTATTATTTTCTATCTCTTTAGGTATATCAAAAAGATTGTTATCGACAAAGTCGGAAAGTATATTAATTGTACGTTCTTCAAAGCTATAGTACTCTTCAAAATTGTAATTATCATCGAAAGGTGATTTAGTAAAAAAATTATTTAAGGTCCCGGTATTTAGTTCTGGATAACCTAATTCATTTAACAACTCATCTAATGCCGAATAAGCAACAGATTGCTTGGTTGAATCAAAATCAAAAAATCTTTTTGGTTCAAGTGCTGAGCATGTCATTTTTACTTTAAGGCGAAGTTCCTCAATGTAAGAGATATTGTATTTCCCACGTTTCTTAGAATCAAATTTTGAGTTAAAAACTGAACGATTTTTTCTTTTGTTAGCCATTCCATTAGTCATTTAAATAGTGAACTAATATACTAATAGTCAAGGCAATATACGACTAATCTTTGGTCTCTTATATGGATTTATAAAACTTGCACTCTCCTAAGTAGTTCTTTCAAATTCTGTGTGAAACAAAAAACCGCCAGCGAAAACGCTGACNNGATTCACACAGGTACTCACCCCTGCATTTCCCCCTAAAGTATCGCAAGTACTTAAGGAAGCATGGAAATGATATTAGTTCTATGAAAAAAGTCAAGCTCTTTCAAATCCCGTGTGTTCTTAAAAATAAAAGCCACCAGTGAAAACACCAGTGGCTCACACGGATAAACAGCATCCGCATTTCCCCTTTAGGTATACGACTACCAGAAGGAGCAAGGAAATAATAAACAATAGCAACTCGATTGCAACGGTTTGGATGCCTAAACAATTTTTTTAAACAGCAAAAAAATCTGGAAATGGAAAATTTCGATTCGCTCTCAGAGATTCTCAATGCCCTCTACAATCTCGGATATACAGAGCACTTTTACTTACAAGACGGGCAACTTCACAACGCTGGTATAGCAATTTCAAAAGTACATGACTGGATACATTGCCATTGGCATGACCCAGCAACGGATGAGGCAGTTCGTTTAAACTGCTGTATAAGTTCATGTGGAAAGAAGGGTGTTTACATTGATTAATTGCGTGGGGCTTTTGCCCCCTTTTTTATTATTCACTATAAAACAAAATTTATGAAACAATTTCTTGTGCTACTTACCCTGATAATTCAGGGTTGTCTTTCACCGACAGATGAAAAGACCGCATCTGATAAGGGCGAAATAAAAAACAATTACGGTCATGTAAAACTGAATGTGGTCGTTGACAGGTCACCATCTTATGTTCGTTCTTATGCTTTCCCCGACCCGGAATTATTTAAACCACTTAGCGATAAGATTTCACAAACTGCTACGCTGGATTTTAGGTACGGTTGCGTTTTCAGTAACAGCAATATCCAGTTTGACAGGTACTATGTACCTTATGTTAACGCAGGAAGCAGGACAGACAACGCCAACCCTTGGTTACAGGAAGCTAAGCCCAAGACAGTTTCTACAAAACAAACAGATTGGAACGATTTTGCTGAAAGAGTGAGAAGTAAAATTTCTTTACCCTCAACAAAGCGAAGTGATGTTAGTTCCGCTATAAATCATGCAATAGTAAGTCTGTCAGAAAAGCAATACGCTGGTAATACCGATAACGTACCAAAGCCCAGGAAAATACTACTGCTCTGTACTGACTTCAAAGATTCATTTAAGAAAACTCTACCGACCATTCCGGCAGGTATTGAGGTTATCTGTGTTGGTGTTCTCCCTAATGTCTCTATAGAACAGGTGTTACACTGCAAGGTTCATCAGTTTGAAAACCTTGATGCTGCAATTGAATATTTATTATCCACTTTTTAAAAAATAATGTTATGAAATCAACAATCTATCAAACAGACTGTTTTGAAACTAAACTTGCCGATAAACTGGCAAAAGACATTAACACATATTCAAACACTCTTTTTGAATTGTTCGGGCAACTGCAAAAATGGTTAGTTCAAAAACAAGAGTTAGAGTATGAATACCGTGATTATAATACTGCGGATAAGGCAAAGAAAAACGGCTGGCTCTTTTTTCTGCTTATTCTTTTACCAATTTTAGCGTTGACGGATTATGCAAGCGTTGCACAGTTTATTGCCTACCTCGCTCACTCTTCCGGTGGTTTTATAGGAGGTATTCTTTCTCTGGTTGGGTGGTTGTTTTTTGTCCTGTTAGAGCTTGCCACCGGGTGGTTAATGCTTCATTCCAAAAACAAGCCCCTGTTAAAAGGGTTCAGTATTCTTTTGGCGATAGCACTAATATTACTCCCTTCTTACCTTATCTACACAACCTACGACATCAACCCTGAGAAAACAGCATTACTTTATAACAAGACCATCGCTTTGGTTATCGTGTCAATCATTGTTCACGGAATTTTCTATGCTGTTATCAGCCAGGTTTGGGCGGGCATCCACTATGTTGCATACTTGATAAAAAGCAAACTGCATGACGGCAAGCACCCTCATAAATCCATGAAAGAAGTTACAGAACAACTACAGGCACTATATCAGGACTTTGACAAATACACAGCTACTTATCCTTTGGCCACTAAAGCAACACTACTTCATAACCGGGCATGGTACATNNTGTCAGACTATAATCAGCAATTATCATACGCTGGTAATATCAGGGAACAGAAACAAAACAACAACTATCAGTACACAATAAAACACTAACCTATGTGGGTACTAATTACAGGCATTACAGCACTTATACTCGGAACCTTTTTAGGGTACAAAGCAGGTATATATTTCATCAGAAAAGAGAACATAATACTACAGAGACAATTATTACTCCAACGGGAATATTCAGACCACTGGGCAAAAGAAGCAACAAATAAAAACGAACTCAATAAACAAATAGCTACGCAACAGACAACTAATACAGCTACAGCTATGCAAACATTTATACAACTATTACAGGCATCCCAACAGAAGCAGGCAGAAAATAACAATCAGGAAGAGAAAGAAAAAATAGAGAAACTAATCAATCAGGTGAAAAACAATTTTGGATAATTAAAAATGGAAAGAATAAAGAGATATATAAAATTGTTGAATAGCAGAATAGCTGATAAATGGCTTTGGTATAAGGGTTTATAAAAAGCATTGCAAACGGAGTTAAATACGGTATTGTATAGGTAACAAAATAAGGTGTTTCATGACACAGAAAAACTTACTAAATATTTTCTTACACGGTACAGGGGTTGAAACTGATACCGCCGATACAGTTATTCTTGGAAATTTATTACCGCAGTTTTCGCCTGCGGGAGTGGATGCTGTAATGCAAAAATATACCGCATACATTGACGGGCTTTTACAAGTTTTACCAAAGAACAGTACAGAGAGGTTAGAGTTACATATTCGGCGAGGGTTTACGTTCAGTGAATGGCAAGCCCTGTTTGATGCCACTATCCGGGAAAGCAGGTTTGAAATATATCCAGTTTTCCGGTGTTTGTGGATTACAACAGAACGGGAACGTCGCCGGGTAACTTTTACCCTCTCAAAAGATAGCTACGATGACTATATCAAAACTCTTTTGAAAACACTTGCGCCGTTTCCTTCGTTGATTGTCGATTTTTTTTTTGGAGGTAGTCGTTACAGCAAGAATATCGGCAAAAAGGCATGTGCGTAACCATGTCTTGATTTGTGGTAGAAGCGGAGCAGGAAAAAGTAAACTACTGGAATTAATGTTTTACGATATGCAAAGAAACAGTCAACAAAATCAGAAATATGCACTTGTTGCGATTGACCCACATGGCGATACAGCAAGGCAACTGGTTAGGTTTTCTCATAACCTGAAAAAGGAAAGATTGGTGTATATCAGCAGTACGATAAACAGGGAGGCAAATACAACAGAACCATATACGGCAATTATCAACCCGTTTGAACATGATGGAAGCGAACACATGAAATACCTGTTAGCACAGGAATTGACAGACGCAATTACCGAGCTACTGGCAGATACAGCCCATGCAATGACTGTTCAAATGACGGCACTCATAAGACCTGCAATAGCTACCGTGTTAAACAGCCCCAATCCATCTATGGAAACATTAGCCCGTTTCTTTTTGGATAAGGACGGGATGAATGAGGATTTAATAGCGTTAGGAAAGCAATCACCAATACTGCAACACAGGCAGTTTTTTGAACATGATTTTCATTCGGCTGAATATGTACTCACCAAAAGAAGCATCCGTACAAAACTTTTGTACTTCCTGGCTGACCCGATGTTGGGAAATATGCTTAACGGAAAATCAACAGTAAACATAAACGACTGCCTTGAACAAGGAAAAGTTATCATTTTCAATTTGCCAAAAGGTGCAGGAAAATTTACCAGCAATGTTTTTAGCAGGTTAATGATTGCCTATAACCATGCCTTGATGCTTCGCCGTGACGCAATAGACCCAAAGAAAAGGAAACCCTGCTTTATGTTTGTTGATGAGTTTCAGACAGTGTTAGGAAACTCTCTTGCGTCGGGGTTGGCTGAAAGTCGCAAGTACGGGCTTAGTTTGATTTTAGCAACGCAATCGGTAAAGGCACTTACAAATAATGAGATTAAAAAGACGGTAATGCTTAATACCAGCTTAAAGGTTGTTGGTATGACCGACCATGAAGACAGGGTAATTTTTAGCCGTGAATTAGGAGTAAGTACAGATGAGTTAGCGAAGCTGGAAACGTTGCAATTCTATATCAAAAAGAACGACGGAAAGCATACAGCGTTCAGGTTTTCAGTTCCTATCCTGCATGAACGATACTTTCAAACGGATGTACAACTGAAAGAGCTAATGCAGTATCTCGTATATCAATCAGGTATCTATGTAAAGGTGCAAAAAACGCCTCCCCCTGCACCCCCTCTTTCAACTTCTGTAAAATCTAAACAAACANNCTGCATTTAGCTGATAACGAAAACGACTATGGACATGATAAATAATATACAAGCTGAAATACTGGAAAACTTAGGCAGGTTTGCTTACCTGACTGTTTCACAGTTGCAACGCCTTACAGGTAAAAGTTTGGGGTATCTAAGGGAACAGCTTGCCAGTCTTTCACATAGAAAATATATCAAATCATATCACATTGACAGGCCGGGGAAAGCTGAAAATATGTACTATCTCACTGCATCGGGTAGAGATGTTTTGTTGGATAATGAAAAATGCTTTGCTGATGATATAAGGTTGCCGAAGGGAATACCCCTTGTATTAAGGGATTACAACCACCGCAGGAACTTCATTGATATGCACATTGCACTATACAAATACCTGACAGAACACAATGTAAACGTACCTGTGTTTTTAACCTACTTTGATAAACAAGGGAATAATCGTACAGCTCATAACTTAGAAGCGAAAACTAAAATTTCGTTGGGGGATGAATTGTTTTATATTCCTGATGGAATTATGATAACACAAGTTGAACAAATAAGAAAACTCTATCTGATTGAACTATACAACGGCAAAGACACACTACGTGTAATTAATCAATTAAGCAAGCATGTAAAAGCAATAGCATTAGGTACAGCCAGTAAGAAATTCAACATACAAGCTAACCCCATTGTACTATGTGTGTTTGAGCATGACAGCAATAAAACATCAGTTGTAAAGAGATTACAGGACAATGAAAGGGTTACAGCCATGAATGAACTTTTCTTTTTTGCTACACTTGAAAAGGTGCATACTGAATGTGGAAAATCTTTTGAAACAATTCATAAAAAACAGCTTGTTTTTACATGAGGAACGACGGAAAATTTGTAACTTGTACGGATAACTTCACTTCTCAAAAGCGAACGATAGGCGTTGAGGATGCAAAGAAAATTTTACACGAAAACGGGCTGGATGTAACTACAGAGGAAGCCACAACAATGTTGGGGTTCCTTTATTTATTCGCCGTATTTTCAATTGAAAATAGTAAACAGCAGAAACATGAAAACAGTTGATTTGTATGTAAGGGTTAGTACTGATGAACAAGCCGACAAGGGCTATTCACAAAGACATCAGGAAGAAATGTTACGAAAGTTTTGTGAGTTACAAAACATGAAAATAAGAAAGGTCATTTATGAAGACCATTCAGCAAAGACATTTAACCGCCCTTCATGGACTAAATACTTAGCAGAATTAAAGAAGCACAAATTCCAGTCAGACGGTATATTGTTTGTAAAGTGGGACAGGTTCAGCCGTAATGCCGGGGATGCGTATCAAATGATTAACACTCTTAGAAAATTAGGAGTAGAACCGCAGGCAATAGAACAACCCTTAGATTTAAGCATACCGGAAAATAAAATGATGCTGGCTTTTTATCTCGCTGCCCCCGAAGTAGAAAACGACCGCAGGGCATTAAATACTTTCTTTGGTATGAGGAGGGCAAAAAAAGAAGGCAGGATAGTAGCTACTGCACCTTTGGGCTATGTAAATAAAACCAATGAGAACGGTAAAAAGTATGTTGCCTTAGATGCAACGAAATCTCTAATCCTCAAAGAGGCATTTGAAACAGTGGCAACTGGTATGTATAACGTAGAGCAGGTATGGAAAGAAGCAAAGCGTAAAGGGTTAATATGTAGTCGCAGTACCTTTTGGACTTGTTTGCGTAACCCTGTTTATTGCGGTAAAATATTTATACCCGCATATAAAGACGAAGAAGCAACTTATGTTCACGGTCAGCATGAACCAATAATTAGTGAAGCATTGTTTTATGAGGTTCAGGATATTTTAGACGGTAAGAAAAGAAACCATCATTGGGTTAAGGTTAGGGATAACTTCCCTTTACGTGGCTTTTTAACCTGCCCTGATTGCGGTAAACTGCTTACTGCCTCCAGTTCAAAAGGAAGGACACAGTATTACCATTATTATCATTGCATTTCATCTTGTGGNNCCATCGTTTTATACAAAAAGGTTGTTAGTGATGTGTACAAGAATAGTTACAGTAATAGCAGGGACGAAAAACGGGGTTATATCCTTGCCATAGATGAACAAAACAAGCGTATTTCTAAAGCAAGGGAATTACTGTTAACGGATGCAATAGAGGCATCAGATTTTAAGGCAATTAAAAGTCAGTGTGAGGGTGAAATAATCCGTTTAGAAGCCAAGTTATCAGAAATAAAGACACAGACTGAGGATATAGAAAAACTGTTGGAA
>DEHT01000092.1:20949-22221 GCA_002352045.1 Chitinophagaceae bacterium UBA2793
AATTTGTAGCCCCGACAAGAATCGAACTTGTATCTAAAGTTTAGGAAACTTCTATTCTATCCATTGAACTACAGGGCCAAAGAAAGCAAACAAAAACAGTATGCTTCTTTTTAGGAGGGCAAAACTATTGCTTTTAACTCAAATCACAAATGGCAAACCAAAAATCCGTTTGCCTGCCTATCTTTGCGCCCTAATTTTTGTATTATGAAGTGGATGAACACATTTATTAAATACCGATTATGGTTGGGCATTGCTATGCTGGCATTGGCTGTTTTTGTCAACTATCAAACCAGTTTTTGGCCGGCTTTCATATTATATTTTTTAGGAGTTGTTTTTATTTTGGGTCATTTTTTATTGGGCCCAATGCGCTTAATTCAAAGCTATATGGAAGAGGGCGATATAGAAGGCGCTAAAAAAATAGTGGATGGCATTATGTTTCCCGGCCTTTTAATAAAACCCATGCGCTCGGTTTATTATACGCTTAAAGGCAACCTTGCCATGGTAGATCAGGATTTGGATTCTGCCGAAAAACACATGCGCAAAAGCCTTTCGCTTGGCGGTGGAGCATTAACCAAACAAGCCGAAGGCCCCAACAAACTACAATTGGGTATGCTGGCCATTCAAAAAGGAAATTTAAAAGAAGGAGAATCGCTCATTCGCCAGGCCATTCGTGCTGGCTTACCGGATAGTGAGAATAACGCTGCCGCATACCTGCAACTTTGTTCTATAATGATGAACAAAAGAGAATTCAGGGCAGCCAAGCAATACTTTAATAAGGCCAAAAGTTTTAAACCCACTACGCCTCAAATTGTAGATCAAATAAAACAAATTGAAAAATACATCGGCAGAATGCCGGGATAGTTTTAAAAGCGCTCCATTTTGGAGCGTTTCTTTTTATGTTTAAAATAAGGAATCGAGTTTTTTTGCAGGTGCTTCATTGTAACTTTGAAGTATGCAGTTGTACAAACAAAACCTCGAACAAAAGTTCAGCGAAACCTATAACAAACTTAATCCCCAACAACAATTGGCGGTGAATACCATTGAAGGCCCTGTAATGGTTATTGCCGGGCCGGGTACGGGAAAAACTCAAATTTTAGCTGCCCGAATTGCAAAAATTTTATTGCATACCGACGCTGCTGCCGAAAACATTCTTTGCCTCACCTATACCGATGCCGGCGCTATTGCCATGCGACAAAGGCTGCAACAATTTATTGGAGCCGAAGCTTACAAAGTAAGTATTTATACTTTCCATGCATTTTGCAACGATGTTAT
>DEHT01000092.1:22242-34327 GCA_002352045.1 Chitinophagaceae bacterium UBA2793
CAGAATACATCAACCAACACATCAACAGCTACCTGGCCGACTTACCCAATAGAGATGAATTTGTTTACAAAAGAAAATACAAACAGTTTAATGCCGGCGATTTAAAACAGGAAAAAATTGAAGAAGAAACAGAACGGATGGAAAAACTAAGAGCCGCCGTTAACGAGTTCGAAAATTATCAGCACCTAATGCGTAAGCGCAATCGCTACGACTTTGACGATATGATTAATTGGGTAATCAATGTGTTTGAAGAAAATAAAAATGTATTGGCCAATTACCAGGAAAAATTTCAATACATACTGGTTGATGAATTTCAAGATACCAGCGGAACACAAAACAAATTAGTGCAACTCCTTATCAACTATTGGGACCAGCCCAATGTATTTGTGGTGGGCGACGACGACCAAAGCATTTATCGCTTCCAGGGTGCCAACGTAGAAAACATGGAAGCCTTTAGTAAAAACTATGAGCAGGCGCTTACCACTGTAGTACTTACCAACAACTATCGCAGCACACAACCCATTTTAGATATTTCAAAATCGCTGATTGATAAAAACCAGGGCAGGCTTATAAATACCAGGCCCGGCCTTAGCAAAAATCTTACTGCAAGCAATTCAAAAATTAACAGCATTACCATTGAGCCTGAGTTAATAGAATATAATTCCATGCTGGAAGAAATGGCAGCCATTACTCAGAAAGTTGAAAGCCTGTTGCAGCAAGGAATTGCGCCCGGTAAAATTGCCATTATCTATAAAGAAAATAAGTACGGCGAAGAATTAGCCACCTATTTCAGGCTAAAACAAATACCCGTTTACAGCAAAAGAAATATAAACCTCTTATACGACCCATTTGTAAATAAACTGGTTCAACTATTACGCTATTTAAACGCCGAACATGATACGCCTTATGGAGGCGATGAAATTTTATTTGAAATTTTGCATTACGATTTTTATGCAATCCCATCTATTGAAATAGCAAAAATTACGGTGGAAGTAAATAGCAAAAACTATAGTGGTGAAAAAACTTCTATCCGTAGCATGTTGGCCGATAAAGCCAATGCGCCTGCAAAAAATTTATTTGATACAGGATTGCATCCCGGTTTAAAAAACATCAGCGGCATTTTGGAACAGTTAATTGCCGATGTACCCAATGTTACCCTGCAACAATTGTTTGAAAACATCATTCAAAATGCAGCCGTACTTCCATACATTATGCAGCATCCTCAAAAAATTGCTTTGATGCATTTGCTCACTGCATTTTTTGATTTTATAAAAAACGAAACTGCCCGAAGTCATGATTTAAACCTGGAAGGCTTTATAAAGATAATAGACTTAATGGAGCAGGAAGACGTTGCGCTGCCGATGCAAAAAACAACCGGCAACAATAAAGCTGTAAACCTACTAACAGCACATGGCAGCAAAGGCTTAGAATTTGAGCATGTTTTTTTTGCAGGTGTGAATGCATCGTTTTGGGAAAAGAAAAAAAAGCCGGCCGGCGGTTACAAATTGCCCGACAATCTTTTTACCAATGTAGCTGCAAACGATTTGGAAGAGCTTAGGCGATTGTTTTATGTAGCACTTACCCGTGCTGAAACGCATTTGTATATTTCTTATGCACACTTTAATAACGATGGTAAAGAAATGGAGCCATCTATGTTTTTGGCCGAAATTAAAGAGGCACATCCTCAGTTAATAACTAAAGAAATTACTTTAAGCGAAGAAGAATTGTTTGCATTTCAGGAGTTACAATTTTTACCCCAGGCTCCCGAAATTGACCATGCAGAAGAAGACTTTATTAATACCCTGTTGGAAAAATTTGTGATGAATGTAACGGCGCTCAACAGCTATTTAAAATGCCCGCTGCAATTTTATTATCAAAATCTTATTAGAATCCCTTCGGGAAAAAATGAAGCTACCGAGTTTGGCAGTGCTGTACACTATGCCTTGGAAAAGCTATTTAGAAAAATGCAGGACGAGGGAAAAGAAAGCTTCCCATCCAAAAAAATAATGTTGGAAGATTTTAGTTGGTATATGCACAAACACCGGGAAAATTTTACCAAAGAAGCTTTTAACCGAAGGATGGAATATGGCGAAGAAGTATTGGGCAATTATTACGATAAGTATATCAATAGTTGGAACAAAGTAGTGGCTGTTGAAAGAAATATTCGTGGGGTAATTGTAAATGGCGTGCCGCTCAAAGGCATGCTCGATAAGCTTGAATTTAATGGCAACGAAATTAATGTGGTTGATTACAAAACCGGCAATATTGATAATGCTTTGCAAAAACTAAAAGGCCCCAACGACAAAGAGCCAAATGGCGGTGACTATTGGCGACAAGCGGTGTTTTACAAATTATTAATTGATAACTATTCTCAAAAAAACTGGAAAGTAATAAGCTCCGAATTTGATTTTGTAGAGCCGGATAAAAAGAAAGCCTATCGAAAAGAAAAAATTGTAATAACCCCATCCGATACCGATATGGTTACCCGGCAGCTTACAGATACCTGGAAAAAAATACAAGCAAAAGAGTTTTATACCGGCTGCGGTAAAGAGGATTGCCATTGGTGCAATTTTGTAAAAGACAATAAACTCCAAATTGCCTTGCACAATTTGCCGGAAGAAGAGTAAGGGTAGAACTTTATAATTCCTTTGTTTTTTTAAAGCAGTTTTCTGCAATACCTTCACGCAAATTTTAAAAGCCCCGGCTTTAATGATAAAAAGAATTTTTACTTTTTTGGGTTCGCTTGTAGTAATCTATTCCGCTGCGTTAGTTTCACCGGGCTGCGGACAAATGGGTTTTCCTACGGGTGGGCCAAAGGATAGTTTGGCTCCTGTGCTGGTTCGCTCAACTCCACAGGTAAAATCGCTCAATGTAACAGGCAATAAAATAAGTTTAGTTTTTAATGAGTATGTAGAAGTAGTAGAAGCACAAAACAATGTGCTGGTTTCTCCCTTTCAAAAATCCAACCCGGTTATCAACTTTAATTTAAAAACGGTTACAGTAAGGCTAAAAGATTCTTTGTTGCCCAATACTACCTACAGCATCAATTTTGGCAATGCCATTAAAGATGTAAACGAAGGCAATGTGTTTGAAAATTTTACTTATGTGTTTTCAACCGGCAATAGTATTGATAGCGCCACCCTAACCGGAAAATTGCTTTTGGCCGAAACCGGTTTAGTGGACAGCACGCTTACAGTAATGCTTTATAAAAATTTGGTTGATACGGCAGTACAAAAATTTCGACCGGATTATGTTACAAAAATAAAAGGCGATGGCATATTTAAATTTTCTCATCTGCCTCCCGGCGAATACAATATTTATGCACTAAAAGATGGCGATGGCAATAAGTTTTACAGTATTAAAACAGAACTGTTTGCATTTACCGATGGAACTATCAGGGTTTCCGATAGTTCAACAGCAGTAATGCTTTATGCGTATGCCGAAGAAAAAATGAAAGACACAAAAGTAAAACCTGTGCTTAAGCCCGCTGCCGAAAAAGTTTTAAAAGTAAAAACAAGCCTTAGTGGTAACCAGGATTTATTAAAGCCATTTGAATTGCAGTTTAATAATCCTTTAAAAACTTTTGACACTTCAAAAATTGTTTTAACCGATACTAATTTTAATAAAATTGCAGGAGTAAAACTGTCATTTGACAGCAGCAATAAAATTGTTAGCTTCCAACCATCATGGATTGCTGGGCAAAATTATTGCTTATTGTTTCCTAAAGAAGCCGCTTCCGATTCGGCCGGTAATACCTTAGCCAAAACCGATACCATTCGCTTTAAAGCAAAAGAAGAAAAGGAATATGCCAGAATAATTCTTCGGTTTAAAAATATTGACCTGGCTAAAAACCCGGTGTTGCAAATGATAAACAACAATGAAATAATAGGCGCCTATCCTTTGCAAACTGCAGAATGGAGCAGTACTTTGTTTAACCCCGGAGAATACAGTATCCGTATTTTGTACGATGATAATAAAGACGGACTTTGGACAGCAGGCAACTACCAACAGAAACGCCCACCCGAAAAAGCCATCACGCTTCCACAAAAACTTAGCCTGCGTGCCAATTGGGACAATGAAAGAGATATTGAATTGCAATAATTCAAATTAATAGCCTTTTTGAACAATAAGCATTTTATAGAACCTGTTTAAAGTTTCTTTTTCTGTAGCTGAAAGCGGTTGACGGGCAAACTTTTTATTTTTAAAAAATAGCACCTGCTTGTGCTCGGGATATTTTTCTAAAATTTTTTCAATCATTGGCAGCTCTACATCTACTTCGGGCTCTGTTGGTTTTACAGGCAAATCACTTTTGTGCCTTGTTTGTTTTTTTAGAATTATAGCTTGCAATGTAGCAAGGAGAGCAACAGGTATTTCCTCTATTTTACTTGCTTTAGAATACAAACCTTCCAATTGTTTTTTGCTTAACCCGCCTCGTTCCCTGTATTGTTGAAGCAGGCTTGAAATAAAGGCTGCCTTTGGTCTTAAGTTATTAGCCATTGTCAATATTTTTAATATTACATCTATTGCCGGCTCATTAACTTCTTTTCTTTTTCCGGGAAAGCCTTTCATTGTATTAATACTGTTTTTACCACAATATAAATAGATTTTTAAGTAGGTTTGCCACACAAAATTTATTTACACATGAAGAAAATATTTGTTTCCGTTGCATTGTTTGTTTCAATGCTTACAGCCCGAGCCGATGAAGGTATGTGGTTGCCTATGTTGTTGGGCAAGCAGGTGTATGCCGATATGGTTAAAAAAGGATTAAAGCTCACCGCAGANNCATCATTGCGGCTATGGCGCTATTGCTTCGGCAAGCAGTGTGGAGCACAATTACCTGAGAGATGGATTTTATGCTGCCAACAAAGAGCAGGAAATTCAAACCAATCTTACTGTACAGTTTTTAGACAAAATTGTAGATGTAACTGCCGAAGTAGAAGCAGGACTAAAAGGCCTTACCTGGGATGAGCGTACAAAAAAACAAGCTGAAGTTTTTAAAAGCATTACCGATAAAGTTGCAGATGCTTCCAAAGGAAAAGCCGGCCGCATATACAGTATGTTTAAAGACAACCAGTATATTATGTACATCTATCAAACCTACCGGGATATTCGTTTAGTAGGCACACCTCCGGAAAGTGTAGGTAAATTTGGTGGCGATACCGATAACTGGGAATGGCCTCGCCATACCGGCGATTTTTCGGTGTTTAGAGTGTATGCCGATAAAGATGGCAATCCGGCAGCTTTTAGTAAAGACAATAAACCATTCAAGCCTAAGCACCATTTACCGGTGAGTTTAAAAGGAATTAAAGATGGTGATTTTGCCATGATATTTGGTTATCCGGGAAGCACCAACAGGTACGAAACCAGTTATGGCATCCGTTTAAAAAACGATATTGAAAATCCTTCTTTAGTAGCGTTAAGAGATTTGCGTTTGAAATACATGCACGAGCAAATGATAAAAGACCCTGCGGTAAAATTAAAGTTGGCATCTTCTTATGCAGGCATTGCCAACTATTGGAAATTTTTTGATGGCGAAACTAAACAGTTAATAAAATTCAACACACTCGGTAGCAAGCAAGCCTATGAAAACAAATTTTCCGCATGGGCAAAAGGCAAACCCGGTTTTGAAAACCTAATGAGTGAGTATGAAAAAAATTATACTGCCTGGACTCCTTATGCAAAAGGAAGACAATACTTAACAGAAGGTATTTTGGGTTCTCCCTTAGCGGCATTTGCTTCTTCACTTATAGGGTTAGAAGCGGCTTTAGTAAAAACCGGAGCAAGCGGAGCTGACATTAAAAAGGTTGCTGATGCTGCTAATGCACAAAGAACAGCCTTCATTGAATCGGAAGACAAACCAAGCGACGAAAAAATATTAGCGGCGGTTGCCAAAGCGTTTTATAGCGATATTGACAAAAGCCAACATCCAATTGGTTTTTATGAAAAACTAAAAGCTGCTTATGGCGACTTAAACGATGATGCTACTTATAAAAAATGGGCTGCTGATGTATTTGCCAATACCATTATTTTAAACGATACCAAGTGGGATGCATTTATTGCAAACCCCGATGCTAATACCCTGCAGGCTGATGCAGCTTTTGACCTTGCTTCTTCCTTTGTAAAAAATTACAATAGCAAATATGCTCCTTTACGTACTGCGTTTTTAAACAAAAACAATGAGCTGGGCCATAGCTATATGAAAGGCATTATGCAAATGAACCCTGCCGCAGTTAATAAAATGTACCCCGATGCCAATTTTAGCATGAGGGTAAGTTATGGCAAAGTGAATAGCTACCGGCCAAGAGATGCAGTATTTTACGACTACGTAACTACCAGCAAAGGTGTATTGGAAAAATACAAGCCCGGAGATTATGAATACGATCTTCCTTCCAAACAAATTGAATTGTTTAAAAAGAGAGATTTTGGCCAATACATTGATAAATCTAAAAACGACCTCATCATTGGCTTTATAACCAGCAACGATATTACCGGTGGAAATAGCGGCAGCCCGGTTATCAACGGCAATGGACATTTAATAGGACTTGCATTTGATGGCAACTATGAAGCTCTAAGCCACAAAATTGCATTTGACAAAGACCTCAACCGAACCATTAATGTGGACATTCGTTATGTTCTTTGGTGCATTGATAAATTAGGTGGAGCAAAAAATATAATTGATGAGCTTACATTGGTAAAATAAAAATTTCAATCTTTTTTTGAGCGCTCTTTTTTAAGGGCGCTTTTTTTATGCAGTTACAGAAGAGGAGGAAATTTTTTTAATTACTTACTTCATATTTATTTTCTATTGGTGTTCGTGAACCGTAAACAGGTTCAATTTTGTCTGTGTGGGAAAGGTGGAAGCTCTTTTGCAAGCTTTGGTTTGTGCTTGGGCTTGTGTGGCTTGCAAATGTGCTTACACCTGTGCGTTTGCAATAATTTATATTTCTCCTTGTTCCCATTTTCTATTTCTGTGCATTAATACCTCTATTGATTAACTCTTTCACAACGCCAAACATCATGGCAGAAAAATCTTCTTTAAATTCTTTGTTGTCGGAGTATAATTTATAAAGGTCAAAGTTTGTTGTAATGTGTTTTAGCAATTCTGCTCCTACAACTTTGTCGCTCGTGATTCTTGCGTTTTGGTCGTCTGAATATTTTATTGAAGTAATTAGCTCTTGATTTTTCGCAACATCATTTGCAATGTTTTCAGCCATTTGTCGAACCTTGTCAGCATCTTCAAACTGTGTTCCATATCGGTCATTGAAAGTTTGTAGAATATTTGATAACCTATCAATTTCGGGTTGATTTGTTCCGCCTCTCATGTCGGTTGGAATGGGTTTTAAATCTTCGCCTTGCTCCATTGCAATATTGGTTGTTGCTTCCAATTGCAAACGGTAACTATCCATGTCAATGTTGTCTAAAATGCCTTGTGCTAAATCAATTGGAGTTTCGCCACCAAGTTTGTTTTGCAAGTGGTTTAAGAAAATATAAAGCCTTTCTAAATACGGATTTTCAAACGGCACAATTTGAGAAAGGAAAATATATAAGCGAACATAGGTTTTAACCTTTGCTCTAAAATCCGCTTGTTGTTCTTCTGCTAAATCATTTCTGAAAATTGTTGATGAACTGTCAAGCATTGCATGAAGTTGGTCAACGGGAACGTTTGCTAAAATCTTTTCCGAAAATTCAATTACCTGTTCCTTTGTGTAAACCTGATAATTGTCCAAAGCATCTTGCAAATCGAACAATTTATTCGGGTCGGTTGCTTCGCCTAAAATGGTGCTTTCAAAATAAGGTTTAAATGCCTTTTCAATGTCTTCGGCAGTGTTTGCAAAGTCTAAAACAAATGTGTCTTTCTTTAGCGGATGACTTCTGTTCAGTCTTGAAAGAGTTTGAACTGCATTTACACCTCCCAATTTTTTATCTACATACATGGTATGCAAAAGGGGTTGGTCAAATCCAGTTTGGAATTTATTAGCCACCAATAAAAAGCGATATTCGTTTTTCTCAAATTCTGTTGGAATTGAGTTGCTCGGAAATCCGTTTAGGTTTGCTTCTGTCTGTCCGTCAATTTCTCCAGAGAACGCCACAATAGCTTTGTATGGACTATTTATTTTGTGCAAATAATCGTCAAATGCTTTTTTATATTTTACTGCATTGGCTCTTGAACTTGTTACCAGCATAGCTTTTGCAAAACCGCCCATTCGTTTTTTACGAATTACATTTTCCATGAAATGCTCAATTATCAAAATAGCTTTCTTCTTTATGGCGTGTTCATGACTTTCTACATAAGCCTTTAATTTCTTTTGGGCTTTAAGTTTGTCATACTCTGGGTCGTCTTCTATTTTTTTGAGTAAAGCGTAATAGCTTTGATACGTGGTGTAATTTTGCAAAACGTCCATGATAAAGCCTTCTTCAATAGCTTGTTTCATAGAATACAAATGAAATGCTCGGAACTTTGTTTTTCCTCCTTCTTCAAATGGAACACCAAATAATTCCAATGTTTTATTCTTAGGCGTAGCAGTAAATGCAAAGTAACTGGCGTTTGGTAATAGCTTTCTTGACTTCACTAAAACCCTGATTAAATCTTCGCCAGTAATTGTTTCCTCTGTATCTTCCACATCAACCATGCTTGTAATATCTTCCAAATCTTCTTCTAATTCGGATTGCGTGGCTTGGTCAAGATTTAGTTTAGATAAAGTTTCATTGAGTTTTCTTGCCATTTGTCCACTCAAACTACTGTGGGCTTCGTCAATAATGATTGCAAAGTTTGTTCCTGGTAATTCGCCAATTTCTTCAACTATGTGAGGAAATTTTTGAATAGTGGTAATGATTATCTTTTTACCTTCTTCTAATGCTTCTTTTAATTGCTTGCTTCCTTCTGTGATGGCTTCAACAACTCCGTTTACTTGCTGAAACTGTTTGATATTGTTCCGTATTTGAGCATCTAAAACTCTACGGTCGGTTACTACAATTACGGTATCAAAAATATTGTCTTTGCCCGATTTATCATGTAAGCCAACCAATTGATGAGCCAACCAAGAAATAGAATTTGATTTGCCTGAACCTGCCGAATGTTGAATAAGATATTTTTGCCCTGAACCTTTTTCTTGTGCATCGGCTAAAAGGTTTCTTACTGCAAGCAGTTGATGATAACGAGGGAATATTAGCTTCTTTTCTTTCCTTGTTTTTATTTTTCCTTTTTCGTCTAAATATTCTTTTTCCTCTGTTATCAGTTGGCAGAAGTTCTGAACAATGTCGGTCAAATTATTTTTGGTCAAAATCTCTTTCCACAAATAATCGGTTTTAATTCCGTCTTTTGGCGGATTGCCTGCACCGTTGTTGTAACCTTTATTGAATGGTAAGAAATAGGATTTCTCTTTTTTGAGTTGTGTACACATCCATATTTCTTCGGTGTCAACCGCAAAATTTACCATTAACCTACCCAAGCGAAACAACTCTTCATTCGGGTCTCGGCCATATTTGTATTGTTTTATAGCGTGTTGAACATTCTGTTTGGTCAATTCATTTTTCAACTCAAATGATATTACAGGAATACCATTGATGAAAATCATCATGTCCAACGACTTTTTATCGTTGGGCGAAAAATATACCTGACGCATTACCGAAAACAAATTGGCTTGATACAAAGCGTTTGCACCTGCGTTATAGGCAGAAACTGGTTTGTCGTAAAACAAATTCAGTTTGGTATCGGTAAAGCCATCTGTAATTCCTTTGCGTAAAACTTCAATAATACCTTTTGCCTGTATTTGGTCGTTTAGGCGTTTTATTATTTTTTGTTCGTAAAGGTCTTTGTGGAATGCTTTAAGTTTGGCTACCGCTTTAGGTTGTGTGGCTTCTAAAAATTGAAAGAGCAAATCATTATCTAAACAGGAAACATTATCGTAAACTTTGTTTTCACGAAGTAAATACTTGTTCTCCTCAACCAAATATTGGGAGATGTGAGCTTCCAAGCCTTTTTCTGTGGTATCTGTACTCATAATTTCTTATTAGTTTTCCTCATAATAGTATGAGTAATCAATTCCTTTCATAAACATTTCTCGGCTGTTGATTTCTGTTGTTAAAGCTCTTTTTATCAATTTCAATAATTCGCTACTATCAACAGTACTTATTATCATTGCATTCATGTAATTGTTTTTACTTATTTTGCTCCAATCCACACATTTTTTCAAATGTTTTTTCAAAATCAGATCCAGCCATATACGGGAGCTTCTACCGTTGCCTTCCATAAATGGGTGAGCAATATTCATTGCACAATATTTTTCTACAATTTCATCTAAATTAGTTTCAGGCATTGCTTCAATTTTTACTAAATGTGTTTCTAAATAATGTGCAGGTGTAAATTTATAACCACCTTTAGAAATACTTTTAGTTCTTATTTGCCCTGCAAAATCATATAAGCCACCAAACAAATACCCGTGAATTTGTTGCAAACCTTTGGTTGTGCCAACTTCAATACTGTTTACAAAAGAACTTTCAAACAAGGCATAAGCCTTTGTTTTGCTCTTACCGTCTATACTTTCATCGCTATAAGTAAACCATTCTATAAATCGGTTTGCCTTTGTTCCCGGAAAAGTTTTGCCCAAAGCAATGATGCCGTTATAGTCGAGCATATCGGCTAAACGCTTTTTGCCGTCTGGCGCAAGAAATTTCAACTGGGTAGTGGCACTAACCACTTGGCTGCCCTCTTTCTTTAACTTGGCTTTTAGGTACTTCCAATAGTTTCGGGTTTTAGTATAGTCATCTTGGTTGGTAAGCACCGCCACAATATCCAAAACAGAAAACCACCATTTGGCGTTTTGCTCATCCCATAAGGCTCGTACCTCACGGTCGTCAAAAAAACGAATAGATATTTTTTGCTTCTCCTTCATTATTCCATTTCTTGTTTTTTATACTCCGCTTCCTCTTCTGCTGCAATATTCATCTCCTCTTCAAGTTCTTCAAAAGTTTCTTCTTCAACGCTAGATAATTCGAATTGCCTAACATCTATTTTGCCAGTCACTGCTTCTGCAATGATTGATGTTTTATATTCTTCTGTTAATGCAAGTTCTCGTTCAATCGTTGAAATTGTTTTGTTTATCTGGGTGATTTCATTATTAATGTATTGAACAATTTCAGTTTGTTCACTGATTGGCGGAACTGGGATTTTAGCATTTTTCAGGTCATACACACCTAAACCAACTCTTGTTACACCATTTGAATGTAACTCAAATTGAATATTAATGTCTTTGCTTTGTAATACTCTGAAAAGGAATTCCCCATCAATTAATGTATTTGGACGCAAAACGCTTAAATGATAACCACAAACTACATTGTCAAGATTTTCTTTCACATAAGCTGGAACTGCAATATCATTTGCTGTTTCAGAGTCTTTAGTTATTACTACATCTCCTTGAATTAAGGTAAATTTTTCAATTTGTTCATCTGTTGCAGTTGCAACCATTAAATTCATATCATTTGTGATGTAATCGTTTTTATAAACATCAGTATAATTGCATAATCTAACCGGCTTTTCGTTTTCTTTTGAATGCTTGTCAATATTACTTGGAAAACAATTTGCTAAATACTTCAATTTATATACTGACCAATGTAATGGGATTTCACCAAGCCATTCAATTTCACTTCTTTTGAATTTAGTCTTTAGGTTCAAGCCATTTTTAATCGTGTGATTTATTACGGAAGTCTTTTGTGTTTTTAAAAGATTTATTAATTCCTTTTTCTTGCGAATAAAACGTTCAATTTTTGCAAGTTTATAATCTAAGAAATCTGCAATTTTAATTTGCTCTTCTTTTTCGGGAATTAAAATAGTTTCTCGTCCAAATTCTTTAAACGCTAAGGACTGTCTAACACCACCACCGAGATTGTAGAAGTATTTTATCTTGTCAAGAAAGTGAAGCTGGTAATAAAAGTATTTGGAATGAATATCTGCTTTAGGAGCTAAACCTATATAGGCATTTGTAATAATTCCTTTTTCGTTGGCGTAGCCAACTCTCAACGATTTTTTGTCGTTCTGTAAATCTGTAAAACGCAAAACAATGTATCCTTTATCAATTATCTGATAACC